>NZ_JBHFOM010000028.1:0-55621 GCF_053543955.1 Colwellia sp. E150_009 | reverse complement strand
ACGAAAACAATTAAATGAATTGACTGATGATGATCAGTTAAGTTAATGTAAAGTTGGCTCTACAAAATGATAAATCAAGTGATCAAAGCTGATGAGAATCGGTGATCAAAGTCATGAGAATACGCAACACTTGCGAGTAAGTATCCTGACTTACGCATAAGTGCGATTTCATCTTGTGTTTTAATTAATATTTTATTCATTAACCAGTTTAACCGTAGTAACGTTTTGAGTTTTCATTTCACGTTTGAGTATTTCTTCATAAGTTAAAGTCGGGTTTTGCTCTGCTAACCTACCTATTTTTAGCCAGAACTCAGCTTGCGAATTGATAGAACGTTCCATTACGGTGCTATTTTTTCTTACTTCTTCATGAAGTTCATCTGAAATTTTCACTATACCCATACTATATCCTTTGATATATTTTGCTACAAAATGTAGTTATTCGTATTGTATTTGTAGCTAGGTTTAGTGTCAATAAAAAGCGTTAAAATTAATATTAATAAAAGATGTTGGGAGTAGGGGGGATTGAAAAAATTGCTACAGTACTGTTTAACAAAAAATTTAGTCAGTAATAGTATGGACCAATCATAAATAGAGAGGTCATACGGTGTATATTTACAGATTGCGGTGAGTTTTATCTATTTTAATTAGTTTTTACTATACGGGCGTGTTTGAGCATTGATTACAAACACAGTTCATTTCTAATTGGGGGCTAACAAGCTGGAAGCCTGCGCTTTCTACATTTTTCTTGAGTTCATTAATGGTAGATTTATCTATCGTGATTTCTTTTACTTGGTTACAAGTACCACAGATTAAAAATTGTGGGACACCATGTTCATGATCACATGTTATATGGGAACAGGCGATATATTTATTCGCTAAGCTTAATTTGTGTACGAGTCGTTCATTTTCTAGAAATTCTAAGATTCTATATACAGACATAGCTGGTATTTTCTCACCAGATCTTTGTTCAAATAGAGCTATTAATTCATAGGCAGAAAGTGCTTTTTCCGACTGAACAAGTGATGATAGAACTTGTTTTCTTTTAGGTGTTAAGCGCGCACCATGGTTTTTGCAATACTGTTCAGCATGTATGATAATTTCATCAACGTTATTCATTTTATATCTCAAACTTATTTAGTTTGTCGCGTTAAGTGTTGTTATGCCTTTAATTTACATTGCAGTTATGGATAAAGGTAACGGTATTCTAGCAGATTTGATTCTCTTTCATAACGTTAGTATATACGCAAACTGTCTTAATATGCGAGTTTTAGAGTAGTTAAGTGAGTAAAGAGTAAGGCATATATTTTTATATCGCTTAGATATAAGTGTTAATGTGATATAAGCAGGTGTTATTTGTAGCTTGCAGGTATGCTTGCCTGCTAAACGAGAAACTTCATTATTTAATAAAGTTTCTCGTTAATTAGTAAACATTTAGTTATTCGTATCTGCGTTTTTAATACTTTAGTGATTAGTCGCTGAATTAATGTTCGTGTTCTTCTTCAGCAATACCTAACCAAATTAAAGACTGAGGAATAAAGCTAATTTCAATATCACCTTTAATACTTATTGTTTCTAAATCTATTTGTAAAATATGTTTTGCAATAGGATCTGCTACGTATGCATAGTCACCATTTTGCGACACAGTCAAACTAAATGACATACCTTCAGGCATAGTTGAAACATCTTCCTCTGATATATCTAAACTTTGTTCAAGTTCCCAGTGAATTTCACCGTCATGATTATGAGCACTTAAAATGTTTAGGTAGCCCGCACTGTCCAATATTAAAAAATTTTCTGCTTCATGTGAAAAAGCGTAAGATACTGGGCTGGCACCATCACCAAGCTGCCATTCAAGTTTTTCTATTTCGCCTTCTTCAGGGTTAATACTAAACAATATGGCGTTGCTACTACTGTGATCAGAAGCGATGCCAATGAATGATGCACTTTCCTCATGGCCGTAAAGTGTGCTTATACGCAAACCGTCTAAATCAGCAATATTAGCAATTTTTTCTGCTTCATAGTCATCGTCATGTTGATGGACAACTAAAATGCTATCGCTACAGCCAAATACAACATAATCTTCATTTTGTGCAGCACCATGTAAATCAGGGCAAGTTATGTCTAAAAGTTGTTCTTGTTCATATTCATTATCATGTAAGTGATAAACACCCACTTGATCGGGAAGAATTTTGGCAGCTGATGTACTTTCGGCATCGTCGCGACGAACTGTACTAAGTAAATAATCACCTTTAGGCTCTGCAACACCGTGCATATTAATACTGTAATCAATATGTGGTAATTCACTTGTTTGTCCACTAATATCTGTGTCTGTTAACACCTGTACCGAAGATGAAACTCCTGATTCTGCATCACCATCATAAAAAACAACCATTTTACCGTCATTTTTAATGATATGTGTTGGTCGGCTATTGTTTAATTCAAAATCACTCATTGCAGGGGCTTGTTTATAATCGTGCAAATGCTCACCGTGATCTTCGCGCCATAATCCACTATCAATAAAACCAACATAATCATTACTTCTACTGGCAATTACGGCAAAACGATAATCTGCAGAAGCAGTCAATACGTTGCTATCATGAATTAAAGAGTATGAGTCGAGTAAGTCGCCATCATCTAAATCATATAACGTTGTAACATTGCTTTCGGCAGAGAGTACGGCCAGCCGTCCCTGTGATTCAATGGTGTATTCGTCATGATCGTGTTCATCAGGCACTTCTATTGGGGTCTTTTCAATAATAGTGGTTTCAGCATCACCACAACCACTGAGGAATAATGCAGCTATAGAGGCTGCAATAAAGTTAAGTTGAAAAGATTTGTTCATCAGTTATTTTCCTTAATTAGTAAATTTAATCAAATTGTTATTACTATTTTTGATTAGAAATAGCCTCTAATCCCCAAAGCAATGCTACGACCTGGGCGTGGTGCAATATTTTTGATAAATGAAGTATGCACTCTTGCTTCTGTGTCGGTTAGATTAGTGCCTTTTAAATACAGAGCAACATCATGGCTCATTATTTCTAAGTCGTATGAAACACTGGCATCTACTAGGGTGTAACCATCGGTTGCTGTTTCAGTAGCAGCAATATCGTCTTGTTCTTGGTAACGAGTTATATCAAGGTGAGCACTTAGTTGTTCGGTTTCATAACTAAACTGAGTTCCTAACCTAAGAGGTGGTGTACGCGGTAAATTTCCTCCGTCTTCTAGCTTGGCGCGAACATAATCAGAAAATACTGTTGTTTTGAAAGTATCATTTACTTGCCAAGCTACTTGCGCTTCAAAACCATGTAGTACAACATCATCTGTTTGGAATATATAAACAGGTAATTCATTGC
This sequence comes from Colwellia sp. E150_009, assembly GCF_053543955.1. Classification (NCBI taxonomy): domain Bacteria; kingdom Pseudomonadati; phylum Pseudomonadota; class Gammaproteobacteria; order Alteromonadales; family Colwelliaceae; genus Colwellia; species Colwellia sp. E150_009. The sequence continues at coordinate 52,268 of NZ_JBHFOM010000028.1, read as the reverse complement.
TATGTTCGTCATGATCATGCTCTTCTTCGCCATGGTTATGACCACTTTCAGCATAAAGACCACTAAAACTTTGATAATAATAGTTATCTACTTGGTTATAGAATGCATTGAATACAAAGGCGATATCACCTTTTGTTTTTCTGAAGGTTAGATCAATATTATTAGCCGTTTCAAGGTCAATTAATTCATTACTTAAACCAATAACACCATTATTGGCATTGGAAGAAAACAAGGCCCCTACTTCATAAGAACCTGTGCCAATATGGGGTCCAAAAGATAATAATTCAGAAGCTGATGGTGCACGTTCAGAACGAGAAAGTGACAAACCTAAGTTATAACCTGGTGTAAAGTTCCATACTATGCCTGCGGATAAACTTACTGGAGTGAATTCATGTTCAACTGCGTATACTTTAGTACTACTTGTTTCTTCCTCATGGTCATGGTCATGGTCGTCTTCAGTTTCATCATGGTTATGCGCTTCTAAAGTAGGTAATAAAACATCATCTGCCGTTAATTTTATATGTTCAATGCGTGCACCAAGTTGTAATAATACATCACCGAAATGTTTTTCTTCCATTAATCCTAATGCGAAAGTTTGAGTTTTTGACGGCGGTGTGAAAGCTTCTTCTCCTTGTGCTGCTACTTCGCTATTTTTAAAATGAAAGCTAATGCCTCCGTTCCAATCGTTTAAAGGCGTATGAATAACATCAAGCTTTACTTCTTGAGTTTCATTTTCGAATAATGTCCCTGTTTGGCCACCTTCTATCTCCGCATGTTCATAGTCAGTAAAACCTGAAGCTAATTTAACGGTTTTAATGAATTGGTTTTTAAAGCTGTATTCGCCTAATACTTGAACTCGGGTTTGTTCTAAATCTGCATAAACACTTTCATCGCCATGTGAGTGGCCAGGAACATCGTATTCACGGTTAAATTGTTCTACAGCAACACCAATATATCCTTCATCAAACAAATAACTTGTGCCTAATGTAAGGCCATTAGACTTTTCAGCACTGTTCGCAACAGTAAAGTTGCCCGTTTCATGCTCTTCATGCCCATCACCTTCTAATTCTGCTTCAACAGGTATTTCATAATCATTTGACTCACGCCAGTAACCATCAACATAAAAACCAAACGATTCTGTACCTGTAGTTAGATTAAAAGAGGCAAGTTTGCGATCATCAACAGAGTTACTTTCAAGTAACCATTCACCTTGCGTACTACTGTCTTTTGGTACACGACCATCAACTACATTGACCACACCACCGATAGCACCGCTACCATAAAATAAGGTTGCAGGACCGCGCAGTACTTCAATCTGTTGAGATGTCGAAGCTTCTGATGCAACGGAATGATCAGGACCTACTCTTGATACATCGCTAGAATCTAAGCCGTTTTGTGCAATCATTACTCGTGGACCACTTAAGCCGCGAATAATGGGAGTACTAGCAACACTACCATGAAAGTTAGTTTGAATACCTGGCAACTTTTCAAGGGTATCGCCTAATGTTGAAGCCTGCTGACGACGTAATGTTTCGCCAGTGAGCACACTAACGGGGGCAGCAGATTCCATTACTGACATATGCATAGGAGTAGAAATTATATCTATTACTTCAATGGGAGAACGTGATAAAACTAACGTTAAGGTACTTTCCTCATCTTTTGATAATATAATGTTTTGGTGCAAGTGGGCAAAGCCTGCAGCTGAAATATGAAATTCATTTTTACCTGCGTTTAAATCATGAAAAGTAAACTGACCATTTTTATCAGTGATAGTGACAGCACTTGTTCCTTCAACTCTAACCGTGGCTCCTGCAATAGCTTTACCATCATTGTTTTTCACTTCACCCTGTATTGATTGTGCCATTATGCTCGTAGGTATCAGCAAGCCAATAAAAGCCGCTATACGTGATATTTTAAACATCACATTCTCCAGTGTTAAAAATTAAAGATGTTATGTTATATCATCACAATTATAAAGGCAATAATATTAATGGTTGTAATAAGGCTATATTGACTGGTATTTATGCATTTCTTTATTGTTTTTTAACCGTTGTTAATTATATTTATGTACTTTGATATAAATATTTCTATAAAAATAATATTTGGTGATTTTTAGGCGTTTTAATGCTAGTAATGATGGTGAATATGATAGACGAAATTCGACAAATTGCTTCGAGCGTTGTCATCTAGTAAACAAAGTAATGTTTTTTTCATTAATAATTTTAATAAATTATTTAACAGTTAAGTTTAACTATTTAATTTCTTATTTAATAACCCCTCAACTTCATGTTAGGCTATGTTTTTATACGCGATATGCTGTGAGTTGCTTGGGCGTAGAAACGGTAACCTTTAAGGAATGAATCACTTTGCGGCTAGTTTTTCAAAGTATTGTCTTTGTGCTTTTCAGTCATTGTTTTTTTGTTGCTAGTGCAGCGAAATTAACAGACAGCACGGCACTGGAAAAAATGGAACATGAGTTAAATTCTCAACCATGGGAAACATATCAATTATTGCTGGCCCAAAGTGAGCAGCTTGACGATATGTCTGATCACTACAAATCATGGTGGTTATTACGTAAAGCGCAAGCAGAAAATTTATTATATTTTTTTGACAGGTTTGAGCAAACGGTTAATCAGGCAGTCGCCTCGGTAAGTCAGCAAACTCCCGCAAAAATTATGATTAATTTAGATATATTCCGTGGCGTGATTCTTCAGCGCCAAGGGCGATATAGACTATCAGAAACAATATTAAAGAAAGCTAAACAAGTTGCACTTAATCATAAGTATACATATCTGGCTGTGCTGGCAAAACAAGAGCTTGCTTATACCAAAAGTTTAACCCAAATTTATCAAACGTCCTTAACAGAATTGCAGCAAGCTTACCTTGAGGCTTTTGCTATACATGACGAGTTTTTAATTGCAAAGATTAATGAAGTGTATGGGGCAATTTATGGTTATATGCATGATTATGAAAAATCAATAGAATATTATCAAAAAGCGTTATCGAGTTATCAACAGCTAGGGTATCCAGCTCATCAAGTTGAAGCCATTTATGGTTTAGCTTCAACTTACCGTTATTGGAAAAACTATGAGCTAGCGATTGAATATTATCAACGTTATCAGGAAGATATTGATTTTAGCCCTAATAATATTGATGGTAAATTTTATGCCGCTTATGGCATTGCTATGAGTAAAGCGGAACAAGGCGATTGTTCGCAAGCGCTGATTTCTATTGATTATGCTATTAGTATAGAAGGCTTGATTGATTACAAAGCAGAGTTATATAAACGGAAATCGCAGTGTTTACTAAAGCTAGGACGATTAGATGAAGCACAAACAGCTTTAGATAAAGCGAGTGATATTTTTGACACGTTACCTGAACTAACAGGCACGCACTGGCAAATTGAGTTATATGAAATCAGTGCAGAATTAGCTGAAGCGCAAGGTCATAGTCAAGAAGCTTATCAGCTATTAAAGCTGTTTAATAAAAAAGAAATTGAACTAATTAAGAAGAACATGTCAGATCGTTTATTGCATATTCGAGGCACGTTAGAAGCAGAACGACAAGATGTAGAAATTTCTCTGTTACAACAAAATGCAAAAGTACAGCAACTTCAGTTTGAACAACAAAAACAATCAAATATCATACAAGATTATCTTATGGCGTTTGTGTTTTTACTTGTGTTCTTTATGTTTTTTCTAGCTTATTTTCAGTGGTATCACAATAAAAAACTCACGCGGTTGTCAGTGCGAGATCCTTTATCCAACTCCTTTAATAGACGATACGTATTTAATTTTTTACATAAGTTAGTTAATGCTAATCGTTCAGATAAAAATACTGTTTCTATTATGGTGATAGATATTGATGATTTTAAACAAGTCAATGATCTGTACGGTCATCCTTTTGGTGATAAAGTTATTCGAAAAATAGCTGAAATCGGTACAGAAATACTAAGGATTGATGATGTTATTGGCCGAGTAGGAGGAGAAGAGTTTCTGTGTGTTTTACCCCGAATAGATGCAGTGCAATGTTTACATATTGCCCAGCGATTTGTGAATAAAGTGAATGAACATGAGTTTACTACCGAAGTAGCTGACAACCAAACTCAAAAAGTTAAAGTAACAGTGAGTGTAGGTTTATCAACAACATCTAAAAATACTAAAACAAGTTCTGAATTATATGTACAAGCAGATAAAGCATTGTACCATGCTAAAGCTAGCGGTAAGAATAGAGCAATTCAATATCAAGATTCTATGCAATATGCTAATAAGTCTAATTTGAATGCAAAAAACTCCCCTGTTGAAGAGTAATTAATTCACCTCGATAAATTAAGCCTAGTGCACCGCTCGGTGCATGCGTTGTGATGAATGTTTACTTATCTCTAGTTAATATGAGTCTTCAAAACTCATATTGGTTTGAGAAGAAAGAATAGGTTGAAATATATGTCGCCATTAGCAGTTTCATATTAATTATTCTTTGCCCCAAAATAACCCTCTCTTTTTGCACCAAATAAAAACTCAATCTTTTGTTAATGTGCTTTTTTGGTGCGTCCATTCATTAATGAAAATAAAATATAGAGTCAACTTGTTGATATTTATTAATTAATTTTTGTGGCACATGAATTGAATTACTTAGTTCAATATTACCCAAAAAATTATTAAGTAGAGGTCTGCAATGAAAATAGTTAATGCGATTATTAAGCCATTTAAATTAGATGATGTTCGTGAAGCCATTTCTGAAATTGGTGTTGAAGGAATAACGGTATGTGAAGTGAAAGGTTTTGGTCGTCAAAAAGGACATACGGAATTATATCGTGGTGCAGAATACCAAGTAGACTTTTTACCAAAAGTTAAGCTTGAAATAGCAGTCAATGACGACATTGTAGAGCGTTTAGTTGAGGCCATTAGTAAAGCGGCTTATACAGGTAAAATTGGTGATGGCAAAATTTTTGTTTATAACCTTGAACAAGTAATACGTATTCGTACTGGCGAGCAAGGTTCTGAGGCTATTTAGTCTCTATTCGTCTCAATTGTGAACAATACATATATAACAATTATAGGATAAATTATGGAACAGAATATTTTTCAACTTCAATACGCCTTAGATACTTTTTACTTTTTAATCTGTGGTGCGCTAGTTATGTGGATGGCAGCAGGTTTCTCAATGTTAGAGGCAGGTTTAGTACGCGCTAAAAATACTACTGAAATTTTAACAAAGAACGTTGCATTGTATGCCATTGCTTGCATTATGTATTTAGTTGTTGGTTATGACATTATGTATGGTGGTGGGGTGTTCTTAAATGGAATAGGCCTCGATGGTGCAACTGATGCTGAAGCATTAGTTGGTGCGGTATTAGCTGAATCAGCTGAAGCGGGTTTTGATGGTGGTTCAGTTTACTCAAATGCAGCCGACTTTTTCTTTCAAGTTGTGTTTGTTGCGACAGCAATGTCAATTGTCTCAGGTGCTGTAGCTGAGCGCATGAAACTATGGGCTTTCTTAGCTTTCACTGTTGTGCTAACTGGTTTTATTTACCCAATGGAAGGTAGTTGGACTTGGAATGGCGATGCCGTATTTGGTTTATATACGCTTGGCGACTTAGGTTTTTCTGATTTTGCTGGTTCAGGTATTGTTCATATGGCTGGTGCTTCAGCTGCTTTAGCAGGGGTATTACTACTTGGCGCACGTAAAGGTAAATACACGAAAGATGGTAAAGTGAATGCTATTCCAGGTGCTAACTTACCTATGGCAACATTAGGTACGTTCATTTTATGGATGGGATGGTTTGGTTTTAACGGTGGTTCAGTATTAAAGCTTGCTGATATTAACAGTGCCAACTCAGTTGCTATGGTGTTTTTAAATACCAATGCAGCAGCAGCGGCAGGTGCGATAAGTGCACTAATTTTAGCTAAAATATTATTCAAAAAAGCAGATTTAACTATGGTATTAAACGGTGCGTTGGCTGGTCTTGTTGCTATAACTGCAGAACCTTCAACTCCATCACCGTTACAGGCAACAATATTTGGAGCAATCGCGGGTATTATTGTTGTACTGTCAATTATTGGTTTAGACAAAATAAAAATTGATGATCCAGTGGGTGCGATTTCAGTTCATGGTGTTGTTGGTTTGTTTGGCTTACTTATTGTGCCATTAACTAATACAGGCGCTACACTTAGCGGTCAATTAATTGGTGCAGCAACCATCTTTGTTTGGGTCTTTGTAACTAGCTTTATTGTTTGGTTTGCACTTAAAGCCATTATTGGTATTCGTGTAAGTGATGAAGAAGAGTATGAGGGTGGTGATATCTCTGACTGTGGTATGGAAGCATATCCAGAATTTACAAGAGGTTAATAGTTCTCTAAATAACGATTAGCCAAGTCAAAGCGAGTTGGCTAATTACTTTATTACTAAACATAAAAAAGCAGCCTTTTCGCTGCTTTTTTTGATTTAACCAATATGTTTTTTTACCGTAAATGAGAGTAAACACAGTAAGTAAAACCAAGTGAAAGAACCACAACTACCATTATTTATAGGAGATGTTGGTTCGCCAGTCGTTGCAAGTAACGTGTTTTTGATTGGATTTAAATCGTCAGCAGTGGCTTCAGAGCTGTCAATAATCGTAATATTCTCAATGACGACAAAGTTCTCAATGCCTGGAGAAGCTAAGTCAGCACATTGTTGTTCCTCATTAACTACCATTGGTATGCCTTGAAAATAGTCTACATTGCATAATTTAAGTTGTGTTATTTTTTCGATAACATTCATGCCGTCACCAATCACTTGGCCAAACACCGTAAATCCACTGTTTTGAATATCTAATTGACTGGCATTATTAGCTAAATTAAAAAACCACTGGTCAGTTGCACTATTAGCGCTACCGCTAAGTTTAGCCATCGCAATGGTGCCTTTAACATTTGAATAGATTGGCTCGTTGATAACTGGGTTATTCGTTTCAAGGCGGGTTAAAGGCCAAGCACCTTCAAAGGTAAACCCACCACCTTGAACAACAAAACCAGTTGAAACACGGTGTACTAACGAATTTGTGTAGTGTTGTTCATCAATATACTGCAGAAAGTTAGCCACTGTTTTTGGGGTAGATTTATCAAATAAATTTACTTGAATAACACCTTGCGAGGTTTTAAATTCAACAATAGTTGCCTGAGCAGCGCATGTTAAATTAATGAATAATAGTAGAGTATAAAATAATTTTTTAAACATGTTTATTGACGACCTTATAATAAATATTGCTGCATAATAATGGTAGTTTCAAGGTAATTCAATACACTAATTCTATTGTTTGCTATGGCTAAATAGTTACATTAATGAATATTAGTGATATAACTTAACAAACAAATTTTCTTATTTAATCACTTATTGCTCAGGGTTTGCTATGCGGCGCATGTTGTTGCTATCTATTTTTTTATTTTCAATTGCACTCAATGTTCAAGCCCTATCTATTGACGACCAATTAGCTGAAATTCAAAAACTTGACGATAAATCGATTGTTGTTGAGCGTTTAACTAAGCTATTAACAAATAATTCGTTGAGCCACATACAACGCTTAAATATTTTGTTGGTACAAAGCCGTAGCTATTTAATGTTAAGTGATTTAAAGAAAGCATTAATTGCAATTCAAGAAGCAAAAGCGATAGTCGAGCAAGAAGACTTACCCTTGCAGCAAGCGCAAGTTGATAAATTAATGGGCGTAGTTCTTTATTATCAAGGTCAATATGATCGCGCTTTGCCAGCTTATCAAAGTGCTTTAACCTATTTCAGAACACAGCTGTTTTCATCTGAAATGGCGATTAAGCAAGCTAATGTATTGAATAATATAGCACTAGTACAAACGGCCAAAGGCGATTCATTTTCTGCATTAACGGCTTATCAAGAAGCTGATTCTTTATATCAACGCTTTGGCGATGAAGTGGATAAAATTGATGTTAGGTATAATCTTGCGGTGCTTTATATAAGTTTACGTCGTTATGACATAGCTATTAGTATGCTTAAAGATGTTATTAGTAGGCGAAAAGTTATTAACGATGATTTAGGCGTTGCTAAAGCGTCGGGTGATTTAGGCGTTGCCTATAAATATTCAGGGCAATACAGTCAGGCTGGACAGTATGCTTATGACGCATTAACTTACTTTAAAAAACAAAAAAATGAATTTGATACCGCAGGCCAGTTGCATAATATTGCAGAAATCAGTTATGAATTATCTGATATGGAAAAAGCCTATTCTTATGCAACGATGGGAGCAGAACTGAGCAAAAAAATGGGACATCAAATGGCTTATGCTGGCTGTTTGCAAACGCTAGCTAAAATTTATTATTATCAGGGGAATATTACACAGTCACGAAAGTATGTTGAATTATCAAATAGCGTCGCCAATGAAATGGGCTTTCAACGATTAAATATGGAAAACCTAGGGCTCATGTCACTTATTTTTGCAGCAGAACAAAAGCCAATTAGTGCATTGAATTCACAGTTAAAATATCAACGTTCTCGTTTGAAACTATCAAATGACACGCTCAATGAACAGTTAGCGCAATTTGAATCTGATCAATTAACGCAACAAGTAAAAAACTTACAACAAAGTAAACAACTGCAACAATTAGAGCTTACCAAAGCCGCACAGTTACGCCAATTCATTGTAGTAGGTGTGGCTTTTTTATTGGTGATGCTGTTTTTGATATATCGACGTTATCTTGAGCGTCATTTAACCAAAGAGCTAGAATCTAGGGTTAAGCAGCGTACTGAGGCATTAGAGTTTTTAACCAAAGAATTGCAAGATGCTAATATGATAAAGAGTCAATTTTTAGCTAATATGAGTCATGAGATAAGGACACCCCTTACAGCGGTTCTTGGCCAAGCAGAGGCCATCATCCATGGTGATTTTGATGATGACAGTATCATTAAAGAAGTTGCTGTTATTCATAGTAATAGCTTACATTTGTTACAGCTAATTAATGATATTTTAGATTTAAGTAAAATAGAAGCAAATAAATTTGAGTTGGATAATAGACAGCAAGATTTACATGACATCGTTGATAAATTAAATGATATGTTTGTCGAACAAGCACAACGTAAATATTTGTCATTCACAATAACTCATCAATTGCCACGCCCTTTTATTATTGACGTAGATGGTTTACGTTTGAAACAAATTTTAATTAACCTTTGCTCTAATGCTATTAAGTTTACTACTGATGGGTGGGTTTCTTTAGATATTGCTATCATGAATAAAACATTACTGTTCACTATTACAGATACAGGCATAGGTATGAGTGAAGAGCAAATGGGTAAAGTGTTCAATATTTTTACTCAAGGTGATAATAGTATTAGCAGGCGTTTTTCTGGCTCAGGATTGGGGCTATTTTTATCAGAGCAACTAGCTAAAGTGATGTCAGGTAGTATTAGCGTAAGCAGTCAGCTCAATCATGGCAGTACTTTTGTACTTAAACTACCTTTTGGCGAAATATATCCTGCGTTAACAAATTGCCCAGTTGATGAAAATAAGCCAGTTAGAATATGCAATAACACACAATACACAGGTAACATTTTGTTAGCTGATGACCATGATGATAACCGACGTTTAATTGCAAGATTACTCACTCGTTTAGGCTTGGAAGTGATTGAAGCATCGAATGGTATTGAAGCGGTTGAGTTATGTTTAAAACATGAACCTAATTTGATCTTATTAGATATTCAAATGCCTAAAATGGACGGTTTAGAAGCACTAGCAAAATTAAAAGAGCTTGGTTGTAATCAGCCTATTTATGCGTTAACGGCGAATGCTATGTCGCATGAAATAGCCCATTACCTGGCACTTGGTTTTGCAGGACACCTTAAAAAACCGATAGAACGAGATGTGTTTGTTGCGACAATTGCTCAACATTATTCAATGACAAAGCACGCTACAATAGCTGATTACTCTGAATCTACAGACACTAACTTTGATATATCTGATTTATCACAGTCGTTTGTCGCTAGTTTATCGCAAACGAAAGAGAAGGTGGTATATTGTCGTCATCACCAAGACACTGAAATGTTGGCTAAAATAGCACATAAAATTGCTGGTGCAGCCCAAATGTTTAGTTTTACTGAATTATCGCAAAGTGCTAGTGAGTTAGAGCAAGCAATTAAAATACAAAAATTTGATGTTATAGATGATTTAACCCACTGTTTTCTTGATGAACTTGTTTTTGTTCAATACCAGAATGAAGAAAGTTAGGCCAAAAAAGCTACCGTATTGTCTCTAAGGCATTTAATTAATTGTAGTTAAAATCCACATAAAAAAATCATAATATTCTTTAAAATAAATGTATTCTTACCCTCTCTTGAAACTCGCATTCTTAAGTGGTTTGGGTATATACTCTCATTATTAGAATAACAATACTTTTGGGATTTCAAATGGCTAGAGAACAATTTGGTGTTTGTGCTGAACCAAACTTGCATGGTAATTATTTACTATTTAACGTTTTAGATGATAAAAATGCTTTTATTCGGGCTGCTTTGTCGCGCTTACCTGCATTGTTTGATGATTATGCAGATCAATTTTCAGAAGCTAATTTAACCAGCGTTATTGCTATTGGGGCAAATTATTGGGATGAATTCTACCCACTTGCACGGCCAGCATTATTGAAGCCATTTCCCACAATGCATGATGAAGATAGGGTAGCTCCCAGCAATAATGTTGATATTTATATTGAAATCCGCAGCGACCGTGCTGATGTTAATCATATAGTTTGTTCTAAGGTTTGTCAGTTGCTAGCGGATAGTGTTGAATTAATTGAACAAATTCAAGCGTTTCGTTTTCTTGATGGCCGTGATTTAACTGGTTTTGTTGACGGAACAGAGAATCCTCAAGGCATGCATCGTCGAGAAGTTGCGCTTGTTCATGCATCGGATGATGCTATTTTTGCAGGTGGCAGTTATTTACATACGCAACGTTATCAGCATAACTTAACGTTGTGGCGTTCATTGAATGATCATGAACAAGAAGATGTTTACGGTCGTACCAAGGTTGACAATATAGAATATGAAAGTGATCAGAAGCCGTTAACAGCACATACTAAGCGTACATCTTTAAAAGATGAACAAGGAAATTCGATTGAAATCTTACGTCAAAGCATGCCATACGGCGACATGAAGCAACAAGGGCTATTCTTTATTTCTTATTGCCAATCGCCAGAACCTTTTGAATTAATGCTGAAAAGTATGATACATGGCGATGGGCACGGACATGTTGATTCTTTGCTTAAATATACCCAAGCTGAAACAGGTGCTGCATTTTTTGCTCCCAGTTTAACTTTCTTAACTGAACAATTAGAAGATGAACGTTCGTTCTAATGATGTATGTGGTTGAGTGCCGTAGTGTTGATTAACTACAAAGATGCAAGTTGGTTTTGTACTACACACTCAATTTTGCAGGAATTTTATTTTTTATTAAAAACGATCATCAGAATGAAATGCTTCTGCCACGTAACGTCCTTGATTGATAGCTAATTCAGACTCAGGAGCTAATTTTCCTAGTTTATAGGGGGCTGGTCCAGTAGGTTCTCCCAGCAGATAACGGACACCTTGATATTCTATGGTCATTTCTCCTGCTTTAGCAGGCGTGGCTATACCAATGAAAGCATGTTGATCAATATAGACCATAGCCATATCAATTCTTGGCATTAATGCACGTAATATCGTTGCTGTTAATGTCATTTTGCTATCGCAATCCCCTTGATTTTCCCACAGTAGTGTTGCAGGGGAGTTAAAGCCAGTACCTGAAGAAGTAATCCTTGATTCTAATGTAGAGTAAGGAATACTTTGAACAAAACTAAGTACATAATCAGTTACTTCACGAATATTTTTAATAGACACTTGCGCTAAAATAACGGGTTTAATTGTTTTGAAATCAACTACAGCATCGTTAGCAATACGAACATGATCAATTTTAACACCTGAAACTTGCTCTGGTGTGCGAAAAAATTGAAAATAGTTCTTTTTAAAATATTGTTCAGTCGCTGTTTTCTCAATTTTTTTAACTTTTTGATATGCAAGTGCAACATTTTTATCTTTTAATCCTTTAACTTGCATAGTCATTCTTCCATTTTTTTGAAAGAAAAAAGCTTGTGCTCCTTGTAAAGGTGAATCTCTTAATTGCTGTTTTACAGCACGCATAATGGTTTTTTGGGCGAAGTCGTTTTGATAGCCACGAAGTAGTCTAAAACGCTGAAATAAAGCGTGTTTCGTTAAAGAAAAATGTATTGCTTGTGGCACGTCATTATGATCAAGCCATTCATAATTAAAAAGGTAATGATCGCCTTGTAACTGTTTGGCAAAACTAAGTTGTTTGGCCACTACCGTATTTGCTAGGCATAACGATAAGAGCAAGAGATAACGTAAAATTTTAAATATTTTCACTATCGTTCCTAACAAATGTTCACTACTTAATTCTTTAATGTTAACACTATTAAGACAATATTTAACAAAATATAAAATTAAACAAGAGGAATTTGCTTAGTATTAAACTTTACTTTAAACATGATTAATGCAAGAATCAAACAACTGTTTGAATCGACCGTTTGATTAGCGTACCTTAGCTAACATTAACGTTAGTATTAACAAAATGATTTATGAATTTAAGAGATAATAAGGAGTTATTGTGGCTGAATATAAAGTTCCATTAAAAGATATGAGCTTTTTGCTTTATGAAGTGTTTCAAGCGGATAAAATGTGGCAAAAGCTGCCTAAATTAGCACAGCAAGTTGACAAAGAAACGGCTCAAGCTATCCTGCAAGAATGCGCCAAAATAGCAGAGCAAGAGTTAGACCCTATTGCCCGTCAAGGTGATGAGATAGGTGTCAGCTTTAAAGATGGTGTAGTCACTACAGCCCCTGGATATAAAGAAGCTTTTAATACTTACGTTGAAGGAGGCTGGACATCTCTTGGTGGTGATGTAAATTATGGCGGCATGGGTATGCCTAAAATGCTAACCGCTTTACATGAAGAAATGTTATGTAGCGCCGATATTTCCTTTGCGCTATATCCTGTACTAACGGCTGGGGCAGCCTTGTCATTAGCAAAGCACGGTAGTGAAGCATTAAAACAGCGTTATTTAACGCGTATGTATTCTGGCGAATGGTCAGCGTCTATGTGTTTAACTGAAGCACATTCAGGTTCCGACTTAGGAATTATTCGCACCAAAGCAATTCCCCAAGAAGATGGCACTTATAATGTGACGGGTACTAAAATTTTCATTACAGGTGGTGAGCATGACCTAACTGAAAATATTGTACATTTAGTGTTAGCAAAATTACCTGATGCGCCAGCAGGCCCGCGTGGTATATCTCTATTTTTAGTGCCTAAATATCAGGTTAACGATGATGAAACATTAGGAGAATTTAATAATGTTAGTTGTGGTTCTATAGAGCATAAAATGGGCATACACGCTTCAGCAACCTGTGTTATGAATTTTGATGGCTCAAAAGGTTACCTTATTGGTGAATTAAATAAAGGTTTGGCGTGCATGTTCACTATGATGAACTTTGAGCGTATTGGTGTAGGTATTCAAGGCTTGAGTGCGGCAGTACGTTCTTATCAAAATGCGCTAGAGTACGCTAAAGATCGAATTCAAGGACGTGCCCTTGATAGCAAGCAAAACGGTGTTAAAAACCCTGATCAAGAAGCTGATTCTATCATGGTTCATGGCGATGTACGCCGTATGCTATTGAATATGAAAGCATTGAACGAAGGTTCGCGTGCACTTTCTAGCTATATTTCAATGCAGTTAGATTATGCCACTTACGGTGAAGGTGATGAGCAAGTAAAAGGCGAAACATTAGCAGCATTAATGACGCCTGTCGCTAAAGCTTTTTTTACCGATTTAGGTTTTGAAAATGCTGTAGCAGGGCAACAAGTCTTTGGCGGTCATGGTTTTATCCGTGAATGGGGTCAAGAGCAGTTAGTACGTGATGCCCGTATAACACAAATATATGAAGGAACTAATGGCATTCAAGCCATGGATCTATTAGTTAGAAAAGTTGCCACATCTAAAGGCGCAATGTTAAAAGTATTTACCAACGAAGTGAATACTTATATTGACGAAAATAAAGATAATGCGGCAATGGCTGAATTTATTACACCATTAAATATAGCAGTTCATGATTTAATTGAATTGACAGAAGATTTATTAACAAAATCTCAAACCAATATTAATGAACTTGGCGCTTCTGCTAATGATTACCTACATGTATTTGGTTATACTGCAATGGCTTATATTTGGGCAAGAATGGCACAAGTAGCGCTAACACAAAAAGATAATAATGGTGAAAGCGGTGATGACTTCTATCAAAGTAAGTTACACACAGCACGTTATTACTATACTCGAATACTTCCTCGTCGACTTTCGTTAATTACGTCGGCTACATCTGGTTGTGATTGTTTATTTGATATTGAAGATGAACTCTTTTAGTTAAGTAGAACAGGGTTTAAAACTTTTTAATTAGTTGTAATACCCATAAATATCTTCATAAAACCCTGCCCCTCTGCAGGGTTTTTTTATAGTTTTTTTTGATAATAAGGGAGTATAAACGGCATGTATCTTTTACTTTTAATCGTTGAATGCTATAAGCTTTCTTGTATAAAGATTAATTTTAAGGCATGTTTAATACTTACAACTCAAAATACTAACAAGGTATTCTGATAAAGAGTAAGTATTTGAATTTAAATAGTGCTGTTAACACGGAAATAGGGGTAATAGTCGTAAGTTTATTGGTACTGTGGCCAACAATGGACTAGCAAGAGAATTATATGTTTAAAAATTTAGCACAAAGTTTAGAACAAAATTTAGAATATAGACGAAGTGTCATGCGTGCAATGTTAATGCTAGTAATGATTGGTGGTTCAACCTTTAGTTCGATTAATTTTTATCGCGGGCTTTGGGGATTGGCAGCATTAGAATTATTTTTTATTTTTTTTGCATTCTTTTTGTGGCGTAAAATTTTACATACATCACACTTTCAACGTTGGATTAATGTTTTTTTGTGCCCTTTTTTTGCCACCATGGTATATGCCATGTATGTACCAAATTCATCTGAATCTATTTTTGTTTGGATATTAACTATCCCTGTTATCTGTTATCTAATGATGGGACGAAAACAAGGGTTTTGGGTGTCACTCTTTTTTATATTGAGCGGTGTCGTTGTTTACCATTTTCGTTTTATAAATGGAAATCTCGCCATAAACATTGCAGAGTCTTTGAATATCATTCTTAGTGCTAGCCTTATGATTTTATTAGCTCATGTGTATGAAACAAACAGAGAGAAGAATGAAGCAAGGTTATTGGAATTGGCAGGTACAGATGACTTGACAGGTTTAGCTAATCGCATGAAATTAGAGGAAACTTTCACGTTATATGTTGAATACGCAAAGCGAAACAAATCTCCTTTAGCTGTCGTGCTTTTCGATTTAGATTATTTTAAAAATATAAACGACCAGCACGGTCATCAGGTTGGTGATGCAACATTAAAGTATATTGCTCATTTTATTAAAAATAGGGTTAGAAAAACTGATTTATTAGTTAGGTTTGGCGGTGAGGAGTTTGTTTTACTTATGGCTGGCTCTAAAGAAAAAGATTGCTATCAACAAATCGATTCAATAAGACAGCAATTAATTGATATGCCCTTTGTTTATAATGATGTGACAATAGCTATTACAATTAGTGCAGGTATTTCAACTTATGAAAAGGACGGCAAAAACCTCGAAGCTCTTCTGTTAAAAGCAGATCAACGTTTGTATTTGGCTAAAGGTAATGGTCGAAACTGCGTAGTTGATGCTAATAATGGGTTTACTGATTAAGAAAACTATTTTGCTATGGTGAATGTGTAAAATAAAGTTTAATTTTTAATGGGTTAAGTGGTTATTAAGCTGAATTGGGTATAGTTAATAATGTGGTATCATTAGATAGTTTGATATTAATAACTTAAACATAAAACGCACGAAGTTAAATGGTTTCTAGATCATGTTAGGCAAAATTTATTTTTTATTTAAAAATAAATTGAACTTTCTTATCGAACGGCACTCATACTTAATAGTAATGTTATTCCCTTAGTGTTTCATGTTTTATGCATCTATTATTATAGATGCATTTTTTTTGGCTTTTATTTAATTACTGTCTTTACCTAACGACGACTTTTTAACTATTATCTTTAAGGTAGATAAATAAGTTTTTATAGTGTTTACCGAGTTTTTCAGCTTTTTTCTCTTTAGCGGCATTACGAACAAGCTGCTTTAACTTTTGACGATCCATTTGCTCAAACTCTAACAATAAAGCCTCAACAGCGTCGTTGCCTTGCTCGACAAGTTGCTCTCTTAAGCTTTCTAACCGTTCAAACTTAGCTGTAGATTGTTGATGTTTATTTGCCATTACATCAATAGCTTGATGGATTGGGGCAAGATCAGTTTCGACTAATATTTTCGCAATATGACGTATGTGTCGGCGAAGTGCTTCATGCTTGTTTCTAATTTTATCTGCAACAACCATGGCGTCTTTTAAATCGTCAGTTAACGGAATAAGGCTGCGTTGATGCTTAGACATTTCTACTAAAGATTGGGCAAAGTCTTGCAATTGGTGCATTTCTTTCTTTATTTCAGTTTTACTTTTTAATTCTTCTGCCATTTCTGGTGTTAAGTCATCGATATCGTTGGCTGACTGGGGCATAATAGTTGCTAATGTGGATTATATAAATATTGCCAGTATTATAGCGTGAATTTATATACTCAAAAACCAATAAAGTTAATATTTTGAATTTAGACTTAATCATAAATGGTAATCTTAATTTAAAATTATAGAAACATAAGCAGATAAATAAACTATGACCCAAGTAAATCACACCAGTGATCCATTAATTGAGCAATTTGATCAAGTAAAAAGTCGTGTAGCTAAAGTGCTTGAACTCGCAAAATCTTTAGGGGCTGATGGCGCTGAAGTTGCCATGAGCCGCCAACAAGGCTTAAGTGTTGGTACTCGTCTTGGTGAAGTTGAAAATGTAGAATTCACTAATGATGGGGCTTTAGGTATCACCGTGTATCAGGCAGGTAGGAAAGGCAGTGCTTCAACGGCTGATTTATCTGAAAAAGCATTGACTCAAGCAGTTGAAGCAGCCGTTAATATAGCTAGATATACGTCGGTTGATGATTGCTCAGGATTAGCTGATAAAGCTTTACTTGCTATGGAAACACAAGATTTAGACTTATATCATCCCAAAACGTTGACGACTGAAGAAGCTATAGAAATCGCTAAAGAATGTGAACATAGTGCCTTAGACAGTGATAAACGAATCACCAATTCTGATGGTGCTAACTTAGACTGTTTCTCTGGTTTTAAAGTGTATGGCAATAGCCATGGTCAATTAGTGGGTTATCCAAGTTCACGTCATAGCTTAAGTTGTGTTGTTATTGCGGGCAGTGATGACCAAATGCAGCGAGACTATGCGTATGACGTTAATCGTGATTTTTCATTACTCGACAGTGGTGTGGTTATTGGGACAAAAGCCGCTAGCGAAGTGATTTCACGTCTTAATCCCCAAAAACTTTCTACAATGAAAGTACCTGTACTATTTCGTGCTGATATTGCCAATACTATCTGGGGACATTTTATTGCTGCTATTAGTGGCGGAAACTTATATCGTAAATCGTCTTTTTTAATGGATGCTTTAGGTAATGAGGTTTTTCCTAATTTTATTTCGATACAAGAGCGACCACACATTCTTAAAGCACTAGCGAGTAGTGCATTTGACAGTGAAGGAGTGCTTACCCAAGATCGCGATATTATTACTGAGGGTGCGTTACAAACTTACCTTTTAACTAGCTACTCTGCTCGTAAGTTAGGGCTTACCACGACGGGGCATGCAGGTGGTATTCATAACTGGCTAGTGACCGATAAAAATAATAGCACAAAAGGCAATCAAGCTGCTGATTTTGATGCCATGTTAAAAACTTTAGGTACAGGGTTGTTAGTGACTGAATTAATGGGTCAAGGGGTTAATATTGTTAACGGTGATTACTCTCGTGGTGCTGCTGGTTTTTGGGTTGAGAATGGGGAAATTTCTTATCCTGTTAGTGAAATTACCATCGCAGGAAACTTAGACAAAATGTTCAAAGGCATTGTTGCCGTTGGAACAGATTTTGATAAGCATGGCAGTATTAGTACAGGTTCAATCTTGATTGATGAAATGCAAGTGGCAGGTCAATAGTTCAATTGTTGTAAGATTAACTGATAAAATATCAAGAGACAGCTATCAACTGATCGGATCGTTTGATAGCGTATATTATCCCTTTAAACACTTCAGTTGTCGCTTATGTTTAATAGAAAAGTGACTATTTGTTAGAATTAACTATTTGATATCCAAACTGTTTGATAGGGCGTTAATATTATTGTTGCAGTTAAATCAGTTATTTCAGTATGACTAATTAGCTCAACCCAGTTGTCAGTTACAATTAAATTTAATTCACCCAAGGGTAATTCAATTGACCGATCAGATATGTTGCTGATACAAAAAATACTTTGTGCCCTGTTTTTGCTTTGCCGCCAAAAACCAAATAATTGCAAACCTAAATGCAAGGTAAATTGTGTAGCGTTAGGGTGAAATGCTGGTTTTGAAATACGTATATTCAATAAATATTTCAATGTTGAAAGTACCTTACCGTGGTGCAAACTTTCGTCATTAAGTGCCTCTGCCAATGCATCTTCTTGCCAGCGGTGTCTATTAATAGAGCGGTTATGATGGGTGTTTGCTAGTTTTTGATAATCATTTTGTGTTCCCAGTAAACTATGAATATAAATGCCAGGAATACCTTCAAGCCCAAACATAATGGTATGAGCACAAATAAAACGTTCAAAATTCCACTGATCTTTGCCGTTCACAGTGCCTTGCATAGCATCATAAAGCGATATGTTCATTTCATAGGCTTTTTGTTCGCCAGTATCAGAGGTTCGCCATGAAATTTTTCCACCAAAGTTTTCTACTGTGTGTACTAGTTTATCAATTTCTTCATCACTTAATAAACCTTCAGCAGGGCGTAAACCAATGCCGTCATGCGAAGCGATAAAATTAAAATACATAGTGCCGTCTTGTGGTGGCGGCATACTCATTAACCAACGCTTTAAGTATAAACAATTACCTGTTAGTAGCGTGTTTAATAATAATGGGGGTAATGAAAAATTATATATTCCGTGAGCCTCATTAGCGTTACCAAAATAGGTTAGGTTTTGCGTATTCGGGATATTGGTTTCCGTAATGATAATTGCGCTTGGGTCAGCTGCTTCAATTAGTGTTCTTAATAATCTCACCACCTCGTGAGTTTGTGGTAAATTAATACTGCTTGTGCCTGCGATTTTCCACAAAAAAGCGATAGCGTCTAAGCGGAATATTTTTACACCTGCATCAAGGTATTGCTTAATGATTGAAGTAAATGCTTTGAGCACTTCTGGATTTCTAAAGTCAAAATCTACCTGATCGTGACTAAAAGTACACCAAACATATTTTTTTCCTTGCCCTGTTTCAACTTCTTTTAATAGTGGTGAAGTACGTGGCCTTACTACCTCTGATAATGCATCATCAGGATGGGCAGTAAAGAAAAAGTCGCTGCCTTGACCTTCACCCTTAATGAAATTGTCAAACCAAGCACTGCGACTTGAGCAATGGTTAATAACAAGATCAGACATTAGATGATAGTTCTCACTTATCGCTTTTATGTCTTGCCATGTGCCCAGCGATTCATTTACCGATGAATAGTCAATAACGGCAAAGCCATCATCAGAGCTATAAGGAAAAAAGGGTAATATATGGGTACTATTAATGGTATTTTTTACTGTTTTATCTAAAAACGTTTTTAAGGTTTTTAGCGGGGGCTGACTGTTACTAATAATACTGTCGCCATAGGTGATCAAAATAATATCTTTTTCAGACCAATGATTAGTGAATGGCTCAGAAATAACTATTTTGTTAGACAAATTCATAATAGTTAATAGTGACTGAGCAATGTCTTCACATGACTGCTCAAGTTCAATGTCTTGATATATAGTATTAAGCTGTTGAGTCAATTTCGCTGTTAAATCACTTAGTAACTCATTTTTAAACTGATTAATCGTCATGGGTACCATTCACTTTTTACTTTTATAATTGACTAAATTCTTTGTTATCTAATTCAACCGCTTCTTTTAACTGCGATAAAATATCTGGGATAGCACTTACAACTCTATTCCAAGAAGGAATAAAAGGTGTGTCCATCGGTTGTTTTAAAAAAGTATGACCTGCAGTTAATATGTTTTCGGCAAACATTTCTACTGCTTTTTCTTCGCTATGAATATCGAGTTGTAAGCCGTTCATCATGGCGTCATTACGATAAGTTTCCACATAATCTAAAGCAACGCGATAGTAAGTCGCTTTTAATGTTCTGAATTTTTCTGACGTGAATGTTTCGCCCTGTGTGGCAAGCTTTCGGATAAATGATTTAGTGATATCAACCGACATTTTAGATAACCCTCCTTGATCATTATCTAAAGACAAGTCTTGATGTTTATGATCATAGGTTGCGGCAATATCAACCTGGCATATACGGTTTGGCGCGTAGTTGCGGTACATTTCAGAAAGCACACCAATTTCTAATCCCCAATCACTGGGAATACGAATATCACTTAAGACGTCTCGACGAAAAGAAAATTCACCGGCTAAGGGATATAAGAAACTGTCCATGTATTCAAGATAGTCACAATGACCAACGGTTTTTTTCAATGCTTTAATTAATGGCGTTACTAATAAACGTGATACTCGGCCATTGATTTTTTCGCCAGCAACACGTGCATAATACCCTTTGGAAAATTCATAATTAAACATAGGGTTGGCTACAGGGTATAGTAATTTGTCGAGTAAATCTCTTTCGTACGTCAAAATATCACAATCATGTAATGCCACTGATTCAGCTTTTCCTGATGCTAAAATATAGCCCATGCAATACCAAACATTGCGGCCTTTGCCTAATTCCTTCGGTGCTAAATTTAATGCCTGCAGTTTAGCGTCTATGGCTTGCAATCTAGGTCCATCATTCCATAGAACCCTGTGATGTTGTGGTAACTTCCCAAAAAAAGATAAGGCATGTTTGTATTGGTCTAAATCTGCACGGTCTAAACCAATAACTATTTCAGATAAATATTCCACATCTTTGAGTTTGTTAATAATATCAGGTAATGCTTTACCTTCTAACTCTGAAAACAATGAGGGTAAAATAAGCCCTAAAGGACGTGTTTTAGAGAAAACTAATAATTCTTCGGCCAAATCTTTAGGATCACGCTGTGCTAAATTATGTAATGTTGTTACCGTACCGTTTTGATAAAAATCAGCCATGGTTTACCTCTTTAGATGTTGATTATGTTTAAGAAATTAATTGAGTGTATCGGTTGAGTATGGAACTAACTGGTTAGCTAAAATTGCTTGTATTGCTTCGGTCCATCCTTCAGGGCCAAATAAGGTCGTTTGCATTGTTTTATATTGGCGTGACAGGTTGGGAAATTCATGTACAGGAGAACGAATTTGTACGGCGATGTCAGCTGCTTCTAACATCGGTACATCATTTTCACCATCACCAAGCGCAATAGTGCACAATGAGGTGTTTTTATCTGTTGTTTGGTCTTTTTCGATATAGAACTCACGATACTGCTCAGCTAACCAAAGTAACGCTTGTCCTTTATCACAATAACCACTTATATGGAGAAATCGTCCTCCTTGAACAACATTAGCACCTAAATCAAGCATATGATGGACAAAGGCTCGTTTAGTTGCTTTATCCCCTAACCATTGAATAGGTTCGCCGTATTGTCTTTTTTTTGCTCGCTTTGCTTCGCTTAAAGTTAACCCTGTTAACGTAGATAAAATCGAATCTGATAAGGTAGAAAAACCTTGATAATATGGGGCGAATTCATCAGAGTGTTTGTCTAATAAATTTAACCAATATTGTCTTGGAAAACAGAAAGATTTCACCCAATAGTTATCAACTACTATGGTGCCAATTGGTTGGCTAGTAAAAGTACCAATAGGTATGTAAATGGCTGCACCATTCTCTATAATAAATGGTGTATCTAGTCCAAGTTCTTGTTTAATTATTTCTATTTCGGCTAATGTTTTGCTGGTATTTAAAATAACGGGTATGTTGGCATGCTTTAACTGTTGAAGTGTTTTACTTGCTGCCGTTGACTGATAAGTATAATGGTCTAGTAAAGTGCCATCGAGATCACTAAAGATAATGTTATTTATCTTGTTCATGTTTGATCCTTGTTATTTTTCTGCTACCAAAGGCTGCGGGGTATCGCTAATTTTACGATCATAATCTAGGTAAAAAATCATATCAGCAGAATGAGCAATGGTATTACAACCTTGAACACTAAGCCTTTGAAAATATTGTGTGAAATTTAATATTTCAGGGGGAGACATTATTTTTGAATTTGCGATACCAACATTTCTTGCTTGTAATTTTTGCTCTTGTTCTAATCGCCATTGGTAAACACAGTCAAAAGACGGTGCCTGTAGTGCTAACCAAAAATCCATTTTTTTGTATAAGGGTTCGTAATTATCTTTCAGTTGTTGATTAACATAATGTCGCCATATACCATCAGTATCGTGTTGTAATTCTAGCTCATTTACAGGAGCTTGTAGCTGTTCTTCTGTTTGTGCTGGAACACCCCAGCACCATCCTTCTAATAAAATAATATCTACAGGCTTTTCAATTAATGTCCACTGCTCCTCAGGAAAAGGCTCATCGGTTGCTTTATTAAATCGTGGGATAGAAAAGCCTGTTTTATGGTTTTCCAATTGGGATAACACTGATTTTAGCGCAGTGATGTCATGTGTACCTGGAACGCCTCTAGTGGATAACAGGGGATGAATGTCGCGGGATAACTGATGACGTTTTTCACTAGGTAAGTAAAAATCATCTAACGACATTACGGCTACATTAAGCTGATATTCTTCTCTTAAATAGCTAGCAAGGTAGTCAGTAAGTGTTGATTTACCACTGCCTTGGCAGCCATTAATGCCAACAAAGTAAGCCTTCGCGCTTTTTGTAAACTGACCGACAATTTTATTAGCAAGCGGTATATAATATTGCTCAATGGTGTGCTTGAAATCTGTAGGTAATTTGTGTTGTTCGATAAAAGCTGAAAGCATTATTTTTACTCTTGATAAATATCTACTATTACTAAGAGCATCAACTTTTATGCCATTTGAACAAAAAGTTAAAGTTTAAATTTAACTTTTTGTAAAATAACAAGTTTTGTTTTATTTTTATTGGTTATTTTCAAGTGGTAAGTTTTATTATTGTGTTTTAATTAATTTTAACGCCTCATTTTGGTGCAAAAAGAGTATGGTTATGGCCGTTTAAATTTTTAACGCATTAAAATACAGTTTTTCTTTGGTAGTGAATTTAGTTGTTAATGTTCCATTAACCAATTCAATGCATATTGCCATAATACTTTTGATTTTTGACTAAAGAATTTCATATGACCTATCTCTCTTAAGTTATGTTCTTCAGCTGCCAGTGTTATTTTGCTATAGGGAATTTCTGTAAACACTGAAAGCATATCGTCGGTGTTTGTATTGTTAGCTATGAAATCATCGGAGGCATTCACCCATAGTGAAGGCATTACTAATTCATCATAGTAGTGTTTGTGAATTGTTTTACCAAAGGCTGTTTTTACGTAACCACTTCCGTTACACCATGCTCGCCACTGTTTAGCAACATTTTTTGGGAGTGGTTCTCCCATACCGACCCATTGCGACTTTGTGTGTCCGAATAATGCATTACTCACAGGGATGAAAAAGTTCATGAAAAAGTGGGCTTTAAGTTTATATGATGGATGCATATTCTTTAAACTGCCAGAAGAGCAAGCAACATTAAAAATAGAACTTAGCTCATTTGCGTTTGGCATTAAGCCAATAAGCTGTCCGCCTGCACTATGGCCAATTAAATGATAACGGGTATTAGGAAAACTTTGTTTAAGCTGTTCAAAAGCTGCAGGTAAATCTTGTTCTCCCCAACATTGTAAACTGGCATTACAACGTTTAATACTTCCTTTTAGTGATTCGCCAATACCTCTGTTATCAAAGGTGATCACCCCATAACCATGTTGTGTTAGATAGGTTGCAAAGTTTGTATAAAATTGTCTTTTTATACCTGTTGCAGGCCCTATTAATATGGCTCCTTTGATTTCTTCATTTGTTGTTTGTGCAGGTGTAAAACGTGTTGCCGAAAGAAATGCGTTATCCATGCATGTTATTTTAATATCAACAGAGCTCATGTAGTTCAACAAAAAAGTAGTTTTAAAGAGTAAATTATTCTATACATGGTCTTACCAGTTTTCAACTGCTTGTCCTTAATGAATTAAATATTAGAATTTAAGGTGCTTTCATCAGATGATAATTGCTTTAAAACAAGCGCTCTTTTATAGTGATTTATTCTTATAAGGAAAAATTGAATGAATTCTAAAATAATTATGTTATTAATTGCTTGCTCACATTGCTTTATTGCAACCAGTGCAGAACAAAACATAAAGCAAAATGTAAAAGCAGGCGCTGCTTTAGCAATGCCAGACAGTTATAGTGCTCAAACCGTTAAAAAAATTCTTGAAGAAGAAGGTAATGCCGTTGATGCGGCAATTGCGGCGCAATTTGTATTGGCGGTTACTTTGCCAGAAGCGGGTAATATAGGTGGCGGTGGCTTTATGACGATTTATAAAGATAAAAAAGCCGTCTTTTTAGATTATCGTGAAGTTGCACCAGAAAGAGCACATAGGGATATGTATTTAGATAAAAAAGGTAATGTTATTCCTTATTTGTCTTTATATGGCATATTGTCGTCTGGTGTGCCAGGCACGGTGGATGGTATGTGGCAAGCGCATCAAAAATATGGTAGTAAAAAATGGTCAGACTTACTAGAGCCAGCCATAACATTAGCTGAACAAGGTTATATTGTTCATCCTGTTATGCAAAACTCAATAGAGTGGCGTATCAATAGTTTTAAGAAAAAAGGAATTAAAGTTAATTTTTCTAAATATTTTGCTCATGCTAAAGCAGGTAGTGTTTTTAAACAGCCTGAATTAGCAGAAACCTTAAAACGTATATCAACCCATGGCCGAGATGGGTTTTATAAAGGTAGAACGGCCCAAATTATTAGCCAGTTTATGGCAAAAAATGGGGGGATTATTGACGAAAAAGATTTAGCTAACTACCAAGCAAAGTGGCGAAAGCCTCTAGTGAAAAAGTGGCGGGAGTATTCTGTTATTACGGCGCCGCCGCCAAGTTCAGGTGGTTTAGCTATATTGCAGTGGCTCACTATGTATGATTTGGTAAAGGGCGATAATACATATGAGCACAACTCAACTGCGTATATTCATTTATTGTCTGAAATTGGTAAACGTGTTTTTGCAGATCGGGCGGAATATTTAGGCGATCCTGATTTTGTTGATGTGCCATCAGAGGCCTTATTAAATGAAGAGTATTTAATTAGTCGAGTTAAAAATATTTCACTCGATAAAATTTCAGCTACCCCAGAGATTAAACCTGGCTTAAAAGAAAGTACTGACACCACGCATTTTTCCATTGTTGATAAATGGGGAAACGCGGTGTCGAATACTACAACCATTAATTATACCTTTGGTAGTGGCGTTATTGTTGAAGGCGCTGGTTTTATTTTGAACGATGAGATGGATGACTTTAGTGCAAAAGCTGGTGTAGCGAATGTATTTGGTGCTATAGGCGGCAAAGCGAATGAAATTCATCCCAAAAAACGTATGCTTTCCTCTATGTCTCCTACAATACTGTTAAAAGGTGAAACAGTTGATTTGGTTACGGGATCTCCAGGCGGTACCACCATTATTAGCTCTGTGTATCAATCAATTTTAAATGTAGTTGAGTTTAATATGAGTGCCAATGAAGCGGTTAACAACGCTCGCTTTCATCATCAACTATGGCCAAAAGATGAGATAAAGCATTATCCAGGGATTGATGCTAAGGTAATAAAAGAATTGCATTCATTGGGGTATATAACAAAAGAAAAAACCTTTGGTGATGTGCAACTTATTTTTAGAGATGATGACACATTTCAAGCGGCTTCTGAGGCAAGTAAGCATAGTAGAGGCGTATCTATAGTTCTAAATTAAGTTAATAAACAAGTAGTGTAGGTGATAATTAATTCACACCTACACACTAAACTAAATGAGTTTATGCTTGCTGCTTAGTCTCCACTGACAATTGCTTGTGTGGTGATATTGCTGCTTTTTAATGCAGCATTTTCAGGTAAAGGCTCATTGCCAGCCAGCAAATAAATCACTTTTTGCCCTTGCTTCGCTAATTCAATTGCATGTTGGTAATTAATTAATATATGAGAAGCGATTGTTTGTAAAAACTTCTCAGCATCGCGACGCACATATTCTATAAGCTCAATGTTAACATCCTCATCATAAAAGACAGCATCGGCAAATTGCATAGCACGATGAGCGTTTAATGTTAAGTTATCAGGGTTACCATCTTTGGTGTGAATAAAAATAATTTCACCACACGGTGGTGCTATTTCTTGTTTGATACTGGCAATTAATTGTTGTTCAGCTTGTTGTTGTTTTCCGTTAAGTACGGCTTGCCCTATTGGGCCTCTAAGAGTGTTTTCCCAGAAACTACGTCTATTACGTAACCCTTTGACTCTTGCCTTGACATGATCTCGAAATTTATACGAGAAATCAGCTAGTTTTCCATAAGCTTGCGGTAATGTTTTTTCAATTTGTTCACGTAACATACGAATAAGTATAGGTGAGCTACCTGAGCTTGATAAAGCAACAATCATCGGACTTCTATCTATAATTGCAGGTGTTATATAAGTGCACAATTCAGGCTGGTCAACAACATTAGTAAGTATTTTTAAAGGAACCGCTTCCTGATAAATCGCTTCATTTATCGACATATTATCCGTTGCGGCTATGACTAAAGTTATATTATCTAAATAACCAGCTTGATAATTATGTTGTAACCAAGTTAATTGATGCTCATCAATTAGTCTTTCAACACTAGTACAAACTTTCTCACTCATAATGGTGATATTTGTTGTGGATTTTAAAAGTAACTCAATTTTACGGGTAGCAACTTCACCACCACCAATCACCATGGCTGATATTTTTTTCGCATCAAGAAAAACAGGAAAATATTTCATTGAAAAACCTAGGGCAAAATACGTTAATTTAATAATATGCAAATTTTACCATAAGCTATTACAGAAAATCTTGTGTTAGTTTACTGTTAACTGTATTTTGCTAATAGCTAAACCATTAGCATCACCATAAATATACTGGCCTGCTACAAACTCAATACCTGCAAACGAAATGTTTGTGTTTATCTCTCCGATACCAAGTTTTTCAGTTTTTATTGGATTACAGCCTAATGCTTTGACAGCAATGGGCAGGGTTGCAATTGTACCTGTATCTCGAATACAACCATTAATCACAATAGCTTCCCACCCATTAGTTACAGCTTGTTCTGCGAGCATATCGCCTAACAATGCACGGGTTGTACTGCCTTTACCATCAACTACCATCACTTTGCCTGCGCCATCGGTAGCCACAAGTTCTTTTACTTTTGAATTATCGTTAAAGCAAGATACTGTAATAATTTCACCTGAAAAAATAACTTTGCCGCCATAATCATTAAACAGTGGCTCAGCGAGTTGTAATTGCTCAGGGTAAAGATCGAATAAATCAGGAAGTAAATCTAACATAGTATTTTTGCTGCATTAGGTGAATTTGTTCCTACTCTAGCATCAATGAGTGATAAACTATCATTACGAATAGTTATTGTGACCATAAATTAATTAACCTTATCGGAAAAATAGTATGCCTTGGATACAACTTAGATTAAGTGCCAATGAAGAAACAGCAGAAAAATATAGTGATTGGCTCGTTGCTTGTGGTTCGCAAGCCGTTACCTTTATTGATGCAAAAGATACACCTATTTATGAGCCCCTACCTGGTGATGAAGTGATTTATTGGTCTAACACGGTAGTGATGGGGTTGTTTGATGCTAGCCATGATATGGATAAAGTGATCAGTTATTTACAAGGCATTCATCCAGACAAAGAACAAATGCAATATAAATTAGAGCAGCTAGAAGATAAAGACTGGGAACGTGAATGGATGGATAACTTCCACCCGATGAAATTTGGTAAGCGTTTATGGATTTGTCCAAGTTGGCGCGATGTGCCAGAACCAGAAGCTGTCAATGTTATGTTAGATCCTGGCCTTGCGTTTGGCACGGGTACACACCCAACCACAGCACTTTGTTTAACTTGGCTTGATGGTTTAGATTTACAAGGTAAAACGGTAGTAGATTTTGGTTGTGGTTCAGGCATTCTTTCGTTAGCGGCATTAAAGCTTGGGGCAAAGACAGTTATCGGAATAGATATAGACCCTCAAGCGCTACAAGCCAGCCTTACCAACGCTAAACGAAATCAGGTTGATGACAGATTAGCGTTATACCTTCCTAAAGATCAACCCACGTTTAAAGCAGATGTAGTGGTGGCTAATATTTTAGCAGGACCATTACGTGAACTAGCGCCAACGATAATAGAATATGTTGGCGATAAAGGGTTGTTAGCCTTGTCGGGCATATTAGAAGAGCAAGCTGAAAGCTTACAAGTTATTTACGGACAGTGGTGTAATATGGCGCCTGTTACCGTTCAAGACGAATGGGTACGTTTAAACGGGCAACGTAAGTAAAAATTTACGCAAATATTTAAGTATTATTGAATAGCTAACCTAACTAAAAAGCATTAAGTGAGTTATCTAATTTTACTGCTTCTTTCTCAATTGTTTTTGGTTTAAATAACGTCACTTTGTTTCTACCAGCATCTTTAGATACATAAGCGGCGTTATCTGCGTCTGCTAAAAGTTTCCCTAAATCATAACCGCTTGTTTTAGTGTCGGTAACACCAAAGCTTGCGGTAATGGTAAAATCAAAACCTGTGCTTGATGTGTTGATTTCTGATATCGCTTTTCTGCAAGCTTCAGCACGTTGCTCTGCAGCTTGCATATCGCAACTGCTGAGTAATATACAAAATTCTTCACCGCCAATACGAGCAAAAATATCATTTTTTCTGCCAAGTTGCTTACATGCCTCGGCTGCTTTTTTTAATACCCAGTCACCACAAGCATGACCATAATTGTCATTTACATCTTTAAACTGGTCTAAATCAAACATAATTAAACTTAGATTTTGACTTGCGCTCTTACAATATTCTAAGGTGGTGTCAGCAATGTGAGTAAAATGCCCTCTATTAAAAATGCCAGTGAGAGAGTCATATTCTGCGAGTTCTTTTATACGCTTATGTGCCTTTAACAAATGATATCCCCAAAAAGTCAATACAGATATTGCGAGTATTAATATAGTAATAACTAAGCGGTTATTTTGAATATTACTACGAGTCATTGCTTTTTCAGCAGTTAGTAACGCTTTTTCAGACGTTAATAAGGCGTTTTCTTTATTGAGTAAATCAATTTCGTTTTGTTGTTCTATGGCCTGATGTTCTGCAATTTGAAATGCCAAATATTTTTTTTGTGTTTCATTATAATTTACTTTGTCAGCGGCTGTGTATTTTTGGTGATAAAAAAGTGCTAATTCATAATTTTTTTGTGATTTTTCAACTTCAAATAACAATTTATAAGACAATGTTTTTGCCTGTACAGTGTCTTCTTTTGTCTCATACTCTAGCGCTTTCAAGGCAAACTGTTTTGTAGAAAAAACATCGTTATTTAACCAATGAGCTTGTGCCAACAATGCATAAGTTATTGCAATGATGCGTGGGTATTTTGTATTTAAGGTGTCCTGCAAAGTCTCGTTTAATAAGACTAAGGCTTTGTCTGCTTGTTGATTGTTAAGGTACATTTCAGCTACGTAAGAGTTGATATAGCTGATAGTAATATATTCATTATTTATTCTACATAAACTGATTGTTTGATTGATTATAGGATCCGTAGGAGTTAATCGCTTTAGCCTAAAAGATGATTCTATAATAAGCCATTTTGCCATACATTGGTCTCTGCCTCGGGGACTTTCTGATTCAACTTTTTTTGTGTAAGAAAGGCTTAAGTTATATTGCCCAAGTTGATTATAAAACATACCGATTATTTGTAGAGCCCCATGATAGCTTTGTTTATCTTCAATTTGGGGTAATTCATGCAAAATAGATGATAAATAGGATAATCCTTTAGACCAGTTTTGATTGACAGCAGAAATATTTACTAAGCCGAGTTTAACTCTAAATTTTAATAAGCTATTAGCAGTAGAATGAAGTAGAGCTTGAGCTGAACTAATTGATTTATCAAAATCACCTTGATACATTAATAAATAAAAATTAAGGTAATTGAGGTGGTGGTGTTGTTCTATAGAGAGGCTATTTCTTTGTTGATTAAGTTCATCTAGTAATATTAAAAATTGTTTTGGATGGCTGCTTCTAATGCTGTCAGCATGAGACAGTTTGTCATCAAAACTTTGTATTTCATTAGCTCGTAATGTTGAGCTAATGAAAATAGTTAAGATAATGCATAAATTAACAATAAAAGCATTAAAGCAGCTAAAATACATTCAAAGATAAACTTTTATTAAAAACCAATAACATGGTAGTTTGTTATTTCTGTTGAATCATTGTCTTCATTGTCTTCATCGTCTTCTGCAGGAAGAATCATACATACAATATCAGATCTAACATCTAATTGACGTTCAAGTGTGATAACATCCTTATTTATAATTGCTGTTGTAATTTCAGTGTCAAGCTGAGCTGCCGCTAATAAATTGTTGATAGCGTCTTCATTTTGACCGTTAGCGTCACGGCTCATTTGTTCTAATACCTGAATAACTTTAGACATATTTTGTACTCCGTTTTTGTTGTTGTAACTATTACCATTATATAGTGAGTTTTTACTATGGTAACTTTGATTTATAACACTAGTGTTAGTTTAGGTCTATAGCTACTTTTTAATTCTTTTTTATCTAATTCTGCTAGTTTATCTAAAATTGCTTGGTTGGGGCGCATTTTTTCACTGGGTGGAATCACTAAAGTGGTGTGCATAAATAGCTCTGCATCAATTAAATCAGCTAGTGCTATATATTCAGCGCGCATGGTATCAATGGGTAACACTTTTGCTTGATAAAGGATGACTTTGTGGTCGGCTGGATAAGTTTTTAATAACAAATCTACTAGTATTTGTCTGTAAGCTTTGCCCGTTGAAAACTTTCCAAGTGATTTATCGCCTGCTAATCCTACTTGCCAAAGTACAAGATGAGCAGCAGGATCAATATTGCGCTGATAAAACATAAATTGGCTAGCTTCATAATTTATGCAACCTGTTTTTCCAGGATCTATGCTTAAGTCGGCATATAAACAGTCTTCTGCGGATATACCTGCTTCCATATGAGCCGTAAAATTTTCTTTTTTTGCTTTATCGATAGCTCTGTGGCTAACGCAAGCAAATACGCCTGGGTGGCCATAAAACACTGCTGTCACTTTCTTGCCTATACGTACTTCGGCTAATATAGCGTTAACCATTTCGTTGTAGGTTATGTTGCGATTTTTACCCTCTTGATAGTATGGCTGTAAGCTACGAACGTCTTCATGCATTTCTTCCACCCAACGTTCGGTGATACCTGTAGACATTAATGAAAAGACAACATCGGCTTGGGTAATATAACTACTTGCAATAGGGCAAATATGTGCACCTAAAGTCATCCCTGTACCAACACACACTAAACTACCAGACATATAGTACCTTGAATTACTGTTCAGTTTTACTTATTAATAATACCCACGACTAATTTAAGTGTAGCCATTTAAATTAATATAATCATGTTGGCTTAATTAGGTTAGCGGAACTTTAGCAATATCTTATCCACACAGTATAACGTTAGGTTTAAAAAAATTCCTGTTTATTAATTAAAATTATTTTATCAGTCAACGATAATATTTATCACCAAAAACATTGATGTATTGTTTAAAAATCGTTCACTTTAATGGTTTGGCAAATGTCAATATTAAAAAGGCAAAAAAAACTAAAATTTGTTCAAATTCTAGGCTTTTCAATTCATAAAAAAACACGTAAACTTAGCGCCCTTTTGCAGTGGTGCTTAAAAAATAGTCAGCTTTGAAAGTGATTTTGTGGTGGTAAGTTGAAAATAGGTCCATATCAATTTGACAATAATGTTTTTCTTGCACCAATGGCAGGAATTACCGATCAACCTTTTCGAGATTTATGTTGTCGGTTAGGTGCTGGTTTAGCTGTATCCGAAATGGTGTCATCTAATCCTAAAGTATGGAATACCGATAAATCTAAACTTAGAATGATTCATAGTCAAGAGTCTGGTATTCGTAGCGTTCAAATAGCGGGTAGTTGTGCTGATGAATTAGCATTTGCAGCGCAAATGAATGTTAAAAATGGAGCGCAGATTATTGATATTAATATGGGCTGCCCAGCAAAGAAGGTAAATAAAAAATTAGCGGGCTCTGCTTTGTTAAGAGAGCCAGCACAGGTTGAGCAAATTGTGAAGGCTGTGGTTAATTCGGTGAATGTGCCGGTTACGTTAAAAATTCGCACTGGTTGGTGTGAGAATAGCCGTAATGGTGTAGAAATAGCTAAAATTGCTCAAGACAACGGTATTGCTTCGCTTGCAGTGCACGGTCGAACCCGTAATGACTTTTATAAAGGCAATGCAGAGTACGACACGATAAAAGCAATTAAAAAGGTGGTTTCAATCCCTGTTGTGGCAAATGGCGATATAACCTCAGTAGAAAAGGCTGAGCAAGTATTAAGTTATACAGGAGCTGATGCCATTATGATTGGCCGAGGCGCTCAAGGGCGGCCTTGGATTTTTCGAGAAATTAATCATTTTTTGAAAACAGGTATCCAAATGACTGCTCCCTCAGTGACTGAGATTCGTTCAATATTACTTGGGCATGTAATGGATTTACATCAGTTTTATGGTAACTATATGGGCGTGAGAATCGCTCGTAAACATGTGTCTTGGTATATCCATGCCTTTGCTCTATTGGGTAAAGAGCTAGGCGAAGATTTTTCTGAAAGATTCTCGGAAGAACAAGGCAAAAATTTTAGAACTACTTTTAATGGTTTAGCGTCAGAAAGTGAACAGCTTGAGGCGTTAAATCTTTGTTTTGATCAATTTGCTCATTAGTTAGCAATTGGTTGTTTAATTTATATTAATAGAAAGAGTTGTACATTATGTTCGAACAAAATATTTCTTCTCCGTTTATCACTGGTGATATTCAAACGCAAACCAAAACGTCTCCGTTACGTACTCAAGCTAAAATAGCGATCAATAATTATTTAAAACAGTTAAATGGTAACGATGTTGATGACATGTACGACCTTGTATTAAGCGAAATTGAAGCGCCAATGTTAGAAGAAGTTATGATGTATACGCGTGGTAATCAAACCAGAGCTGCGAACTTACTAGGTATCAACCGTGGTACATTACGTAAAAAATTAAAAAAATATGGCATGAACTAAATTTGTATTTTTCTAGAAAGCACCTTCGGGTGCTTTTATTGTTTTATGTAGGCGAACAAGGTTATAAGGATGTAGCTTAAAACAACACAGGAGCTTCTTGTTTTGTTCGCGCCAAACTAACTTGTAAGCGAGCTTATTTTAAAAAAGGTATTCGCGCTTTATTAAAAGGTAAATATATTAATGGATACTCCACGTCCTATTAAACGCGCTTTGTTAAGTGTTTCAGATAAAACGGGCATTGTTGATTTTGCGCGTCGCTTAAGCGAAAAAGGTGTTGAATTGCTTTCTACAGGCGGAACGGCTAAGTTATTAGCTGCAGATGGTATTCCTGTAACTGAAGTTTCTGATTATACAGGTCATCCTGAAATTATGGATGGTCGAGTTAAAACATTACACCCTAAAGTACATGGAGGGATTTTAGCTCGTCGCGGTATAGATGAAGCTGTAATGGTTGAGAATAACATCAGCGCGATTGATATGGTTGTGGTTAACTTATACCCTTTTGCAAATACGGTTAGTTACGAGAATTGTACTCTGGAAAATGCGGTAGAAAATATTGATATTGGCGGGCCAACAATGGTACGAGCTGCGGCTAAAAACCATAAGGATGTAACCATTATTGTTAACACTAGCGATTATGATCGTGTTTTAACTGAAATGGATGCTAATGATGACTCATTAACTTACCAAACACGGTTTGATTTAGCTATTGCTGCCTATGAGCACACGGCAAGTTACGATGGCATGATCGCCAATTATTTTGGTAAAATGCTACCAGCATATGGCGATAAAGAAGCGACGCCTTCATTTGAAGATAAAGCTAAATTTCCGCGCACATTCAATAGCCAATTTATCAAAACTCAAGATTTGCGTTACGGTGAAAATTCTCATCAAGATGCAGCCTTTTATATTGAAGCGAACCCTGAAGAAGCCTCAGTTTCTACAGCTAAACAGCTTCAAGGAAAAGCTTTATCTTATAATAATATTGCAGATACTGACGCAGCGCTTGAATGCGTTAAAGAATTTGATGAACCAGCCTGTGTTATTGTTAAGCATGCAAATCCATGTGGTGTTGCAATTGGTGATGATATTTTAGCTGCTTATGAAGGTGCTTATAAAACGGATCCAACCTCAGCGTTTGGCGGTATTATCGCTTTTAACCGTGAATTAGACGCAAAAACTGCAGAAGCTATTGTATCTCGTCAATTTGTTGAAGTGATTATTGCACCGAGTATTTCTGATGCAGCAGCACAAATTGTAGCAACTAAACCAAACCTACGCTTATTGGCATGTGGTCAATGGGATACTAAAACTACAGGGTTTGATTTTAAACGTGTTAATGGTGGTTTGTTAGTACAAGACACTGATCAAGGCCGTGTAACAAAAGACGAATTAACCGTTGTGACCAAGCGTCAACCTACTGCTGATGAAATGCGAGACTTACAATTTTGTTGGAAAGTTGCAAAATTCGTTAAATCTAATGCAATTGTCTATGTGAAAAATAGTGCAACTATTGGTGTTGGGGCTGGTCAAATGAGCCGAGTATACTCGGCAAAAGTTGCGGGTATTAAAGCGGCCGATGAAAACCTGGAAGTGAAAGGTTCAGTGATGGCATCAGATGCATTCTTTCCATTTCGTGACGGTTTAGATGCTGCAGCAGAAGCGGGTATCACAGCCGTAATTCAACCAGGTGGCTCTATGCGTGATGATGAAGTAATTGCAGCGGCAGACGAGCATGGTATTGCTATGGTCTTTACTGGCATGAGACATTTCAGACATTAATTACGTAGCATTACGTTTGCATTAAAACAATTTGTATTCAAGCAGTGTAGATTTATTTACTTACAATGAAAATGAGTATTTGAATAAAATCCACGCTGCTTGTTTATTTAAAATCTGCTATAAATAGTATTCTTTTAGTAACTTAATATAGTTAATGGAAATATTATGATTCAGTTTAAAAGTTTGAAATCCGTATTTTGCGCAATAGCAATCACAGGAGCACTAAGTATAAGTGCGTTTACAAGCGCTAATCTCCATGCTCATGACCATCATGATCATAGTAATGATGCACTTGAACAAGCGGTGACAGGTGAGCACCGTTCAGCTAAAAATAAAGCCAGAGATCAATATCGTCATCCCATTGAAACATTAACTTTTTTTGGCTTTAAACCAGAAATGACTGTGGTTGAAATTACACCTGGCGGTGGCTGGTATACCGAAATTCTAGCCCCTGCATTAAAGGGTAAGGGTAAGCTTTATGGGGCGCATTATCCTGATACAGGTGAAGATAATTATTATTCTAATTCACGTAAGCAGTTAGAAAAAATGCTGGCTTCAAACGCTGTTTTTAGTGAGGTTGAACTAACTGATTTTGTGCCTCGTAAACCAAGTGAGTTAGCGCCAGAGGGTACTGCTGATTTAGTGCTAACTTTTCGTAATTTACATAACTGGAAAGATGAAGGCGTAGAGCAAGTGTTTAAAGATGCTTACAAAGCCCTTAAAGCTGGCGGTGTATTAGGGGTGGTTGAACATAGACTGCCTGCTGGTGTATCACCAGATAAAGCCATGGGTTATGTTTCAGAAGCAAACACTATTAAACAAGCTAAAGCTGCTGGTTTTCGTTTTGCTGGCGCCAGTAATATTAATGCTAACCCAAAAGATATGGCCCAACACCCTAAAGGTGTATGGACTTTACCTCCAGTACTACGTTTAGGTGAGCAAGATAAAGATAAATACTTAGCGATTGGTGAAAGTGATCGCATGACTTTAAAGTTTGTTAAACCTGCAAATGCCAGTTTTAGCGACTTTAAAAAGCAAAATAAATAATAGGAAAATACATGAAAGTTTTAGTTATAGGATCAGGTGGTCGTGAGCATGCCCTCGCATGGAAAGCCGCACAATCTAGTCAGGTTACTAAAGTATTTGTTGCCCCAGGTAATGCTGGTACTGCAACTGAAAACAAAGTGGTAAATGTAGAACTTGATATTAGCGATAATAATGCGTTAGTTACTTTTGCACAAACTGAAGATGTAGCGTTAACTATTGTTGGCCCAGAGCAACCATTAGTTGATGGTGTAGTTGATGCATTTCAAGCACGCGGTTTAGCAATTTTTGGCCCAAGTGCGAAGGCAGCACAACTTGAAGGCTCTAAATCATTTACTAAAGACTTTTTAGCGCGTAATAACATACCGTCTGGTAGTTATGCTAATTTTACCGAAGTAGAGTCAGCACTTGCTTATGTGCGTGAACAAGGAGCACCGATTGTTGTTAAAGCGGATGGTTTAGCGGCAGGTAAGGGCGTTATTGTTGCGTTAACGTTAGCTGAAGCTGAAGCTGCTATTCAGGATATGCTAGCAGGCAATGCCTTTGGCGACGCAGGACATCGTGTAGTAATTGAAGAATTTCTTGAGGGTGAAGAAGCGAGCTTTATTGTGATGGTTGATGGTAAAAATGTGTTACCTATGGCCACCAGTCAAGATCATAAACGTGCTTTAAATGGTGATTTAGGGCCAAACACCGGAGGTATGGGAGCTTATTCGCCAGCACCCGTAGTGACACCTGAAATTCATGAGCGTATTATGGCTGAAGTGATTATGCCCACGGTTGAGGGGATGGCTAAAGAAGGTGCACCTTATTCAGGCTTTTTGTATGCGGGACTCATGATTGCGGCTGATGGTACTCCTAATGTTATTGAGTACAATTGTCGTTTTGGTGATCCAGAAACACAACCTATTATGATGCGTTTACAATCTGATATTGTGGCACTTTGTTTAGCCGCGACACGTGGTCAATTAAACAAAGCAGAAATAGCATTTGATAGTCGAGCGGCTGTTGGTGTTGTACTTGCTGCACAAGGTTATCCTGCAAGCTACCCTAAAGGTGATGTTATATCAGGTCTCGATACCAATACTAATGTTGCAGCTAAAACTTTTCATGCTGGCACTAAGCTAAATGAGCAAGGTGATGTTGTTACTAACGGTGGTCGTGTTTTATGCGCTACAGCATTAGGGGATACAGTGACTGAGGCACAAGAATTAGCCTATGAATTATTGCACCAAATTAGCTGGCAAGGTGTCGAATTTCGAACTGATATTGCCTATCGTGCTATTGCACGAGAGCAAGAGAATAATTAATTTGTAGAAGAATCGTATTTGTATAAAAATTAGAAAGGTTGATAATTTAGGTTAGCAACCTTTTTTTTGGTTTAGTGGTTTTTATGGACAATAAAAAACCCACCGAAGTGGGCTTTTTCATTAATAATTAAGTGTTAATTATTTTTTAGCAGCAGCTTTTGCTGCTTTTACTTCAGCAATAACTTCTTCTGCAACGTTATTTGGACATGGTAAGTAATGAGAAAATTCCATTGAGAATTGACCACGACCTGATGTCATTGTACGTAAAGATCCGATATAACCAAACATTTCTGAAAGTGGTACGTCCGCTTTAATACGAACACCAGTAGCTCCAGCTTCTTGGTCTTTAATCATACCGCGACGACGGTTTAAATCACCGATAACATCACCAACATGATCTTCAGGAGTAAACACGTCAACAGCCATGATTGGTTCAATTAATTGCGCACCTGCTTTTGGAATTGATTGGCGGAAAGCTCCTCTGGCAGCAAGTTCAAAAGCTACAGCAGATGAATCGACAGCATGGAAACCACCATCGTATAATTCAATTTCAACATCCAATACAGGGAAACCAGCAAGCACACCAGTTTCCATCATACCTTTGAAACCTTTTTCAATAGCAGGGAAGAATTCTTTAGGTACGTTACCACCAACAACAACAGAGTTGAATACGAAACCAGAACCAGGTTCGCCAGGCTTAATACGGTAATCAATTTTACCGAACTGACCAGAACCACCAGATTGCTTCTTATGTGTGTAAGAGTCTTCAACTGGTTGTGTTATGGTTTCACGATAAGCAACTTGTGGTTTACCAACTTCTAGATCAACACCATAAGTACGTTTAAGGATATCGACTTTAATGTCTAAGTGAAGTTCACCCATACCACGTAAAATTGTTTCGCCTGAATCTTGGTCAGTTTCAACTTGGAACGTTGGATCTTCTGCAACCATTTTACCGATAGCAACACCCATTTTTTCAGAGCCGCCTTTATCTTTAGGGGTTACAGAAATAGAAATTACAGGTGCAGGGAAAACCATGGCTTCTAACGTACATGGGTCTTTAGGATCACATAATGTGTGACCTGTTTGAACGTTTTTCATACCAACGATAGCTAAGATATCACCAGCTTGTGCTTCAGAAAGCTCAGTACGGTCATCTGCTTGCATTTCTACCATACGACCAACACGCTCAGTTTTACCTGTAAACGAGTTTAAGATGGTATCACCTTTTTTAAGCTTACCTGAGTAGATACGAATGAAAGTAAGAGCACCAAAACGGTCATCCATAATTTTGAATGCTAACGCTTTGAATGTTTCTTTAGTATCAACAATGGCAAACTTGCCTGTTGGTTCACCTTCTGCATCAGTTAATGGTTGAGGATTCACGTCAGTAGGGCAAGGTAAGTAATCAACAATAGCATCTAGAACCAGTTGCATACCTTTATTTTTGAATGCAGAACCACAGTAGGTAGGGAAGAACATTAATTCATTAGTACCTTTACGGATACACGCTTTAATTTGCTCTTCAGTTGGTGTTAATTCACCTTCCAAATAGTCCATCAATAAATCTTCATCTGCTTCTAAAGCAGTTTCGATCAATTGTTCACGATACATTGCAGCATCGTCTACCATATCAGCAGGAATATCTTCAATAGTATAATTTTCTGGTAGGCCAGTCTCATCCCAAATATAAGCCTTTTGGCTTAATACATCAACTACACCTACAAAGTTATCTTCTTCACCAATAGGTAAAGTCATAATAAGAGGGTTAGCACCAAGTACTTTTTTAACTTGATCAGTTACACGGAAAAAGTTAGCACCTAAACGGTCTAACTTATTAACGAAGATTAAGCGCGCTACTTTAGAGTCGTTCGCATAACGCCAGTTAGTTTCTGATTGTGGCTCAACACCACCACTACCACAGAACACACCAACACCACCATCAAGAACTTTAAGAGAGCGATATAC
The DNA here is from genome assembly GCF_053543955.1 of Colwellia sp. E150_009. Lineage (NCBI taxonomy): Bacteria > Pseudomonadati > Pseudomonadota > Gammaproteobacteria > Alteromonadales > Colwelliaceae > Colwellia > Colwellia sp. E150_009. Next base: position 12,572 of record NZ_JBHFOM010000028.1, on the reverse strand, counting down.
TTCTACTGTGAAATCAACGTGACCAGGAGTGTCAATGACGTTCAAACGGTGGCCTTTCCATTCACAGGTAACCGCAGCAGACTGGATAGTAATACCACGCTCAGCTTCTTGTTCCATGAAGTCAGTTGTTGACTCACCATCATGTGTTTCACCAGCTTTATGGATTTTTCCGGTTAGTTTAAGGATACGTTCAGTTGTTGTGGTTTTACCCGCATCAACGTGAGCGAAAATACCAATGTTTCTGTATTTAGCTAAATCTGCCATTACTTTACTCTACTTAGTTTAAGGTCTATCCCACTTTTTATTCTTAAACTTTTTTAAGCTAAGAAAGATCAAAAGCAGAACTGTTGAAAATTTGCGCGCGAGTATAACATTACTCAACAAGGATCGATAGAACATTGGTAAATAAATTGTAAAAGAAGACAAAAGAAAAATTGTTCTGCTTATATATAGGTAATAATCACCATAATAAAATTATCAATAATTTCGGAATTAAAAAAAAAGATTTTAATTCTTATTAAATAAATCAAAGAGGATAAAACTAAACGTAAATAATTACTTGCTCGGTATCACTAATCATGTATAATACGCGTCCGCATTCGGTTGAACTGAATGCAGGTTTGTTTAAATCGTTTTGAAGTTTTTCAGCGTAAACAAACTAAGAGTTTGACTTTTTGGTTATTCTATAAAGTTAAATTCTTATTACAGCAACGCTAATCTTGCGTTGAATGTTTTTATGTAATACACCCCCTTCCAGCACATAAGGAAGCAGAGGGATGTATTTTTTTGTTCTTTTAAAAGGGGATTTGATACATGTCAAATCAAAGAATTCGCATTCGTTTGAAAGCGTTCGATCATCGTTTGATTGATCAATCTACAGCAGAAATCGTTGATACTGCAAAACGTACTGGCGCACAGGTTCGTGGTCCTATTCCACTTCCTACACGCAAAGAACGTTTTACCGTGTTGATTTCTCCACACGTTAACAAAGATGCACGTGATCAGTACGAAATTCGTACTCACAAACGCATGATTGATATCGTTGAGCCAACTGAAAAGACTGTAGACGCATTAATGCGTTTAGATCTTGCAGCTGGTGTTGATGTTCAAATCAGCTTGGGCTAAGAGGAGTTTTAACAATGACTATAGGTCTAGTTGGACGTAAAGTGGGTATGACTCGCATCTTCACTGAAGATGGTGTTTCTACTCCTGTTACTGTTCTAGAAGTTGAAGCGAACCGTGTTGCTCAGGTTAAAACTGTAGACAACGATGGTTATTCAGCGCTTCAAGTTACCACGGGCAAGCGTAAAGCAAGCCGTGTTAACAAACCAGCAGCTGGTCATTTCGCTAAAGCAGGCGTTGAAGCAGGTCGTGGCCTGTGGGAATTCCGCTTAAATGCAAATGAAGGTAGCGATATTGAAGCAGGCAGTGAAATCACTGTTGAGATTTTCAATGAAACTAAATTAGTTGACGTAACTGGTACCTCAAAAGGTAAAGGTTTCCAAGGTGGTATCAAGCGCTGGAATTTCAGCATGCAAGATGCAACACATGGTAACTCAATTTCTCACCGCTCTAACGGTTCGTTAGGTCAGTGTCAAACACCAGGTCGCGTTTTCAAAGGCAAAAAAATGTCTGGTCACATGGGTGCTGTGCGCGTTACTACACAAAACCTTGAATTGGTTCGCGTTGACGCAGAACGTAACTTGCTACTTGTTAAAGGTGCAGTTCCGGGTGCTATCAACGGTAACGTAATCATCAAACCAGCTGTTAAAGCTTAGTCCAGGAGATTTTGTGATGGAATTATCATTAAAAGACGCATCAGGTGCTCTTGAAGTTTCTGAAGCAACTTTTGGACGTGAGTTTAATGAAGCTTTAGTACATCAAGTAGTAGTTGCTTATGCAGCTGGTGCTCGTCAAGGTACTCGCGCTCAGAAAACTCGTTCAGAAGTTAGCGGCGGTGGCAAGAAGCCATGGCGTCAAAAAGGTACTGGCCGTGCACGTGCTGGTACTACTCGTGGTCCAATCTGGCGTTCTGGTGGCGTAACATTCGCTGCTAAACCTCAAGATCACAGCCAAAAAGTTAACCGTAAAATGTATCGTGGTGCTATTGCTAGCATTCTATCTGAATTAGTTCGTCAAGAACGTTTAGTAGTTGTGAACGATTTTTCGGTAGAAACGCCTAAAACTAAAGACTTAGTTGCTAAGTTAAAAGGTTTAGAGCTTAAAGATGTATTGATTGTAACAAAAGAAGTTGACGAGAACTTGTTCTTATCAGCGCGTAACTTATATAAAGTTGACGCAGTCGATGTACAAGCAATTGATCCTGTAAGCTTAGTTGGTTTCGAAAAAGTTTTAATTACTGCTGATGCAGTTAAAGAAATTGAGGGGATTTTAGCATGATAAACGAAGAACGTTTGTTAAAAGTGCTTTTAGCACCAAATATTTCTGAAAAAGCAACTGTAGCTGCTGAAGCAAACAACACTGTTGTTTTCAAAGTAACTACTGATGCAACTAAAGCTGAAATCAAAGCGGCCGTTGAGAAACTTTTCGAAGTTTCTGTTGTAGGTGTTAATACACTGAATGTTAAGGGTAAAGTAAAACGTACAGGTGCTCGTACTGGTCGTCGTAACGACTGGAAAAAAGCCTACGTTACTCTTGCAGAAGGTAGTGACATCGACTTCGTTGGCGCTGAATCATAGGAGTAGTTGAAAATGGCTATTGTAAAATGTAAACCTACTTCTCCGGGTCGTCGTCACCTAGTTAAAGTGGTAAACAAAGAGCTTCATAAAGGTAAGCCTTACGCACCATTATTAGACACTAAGTCTAAGTCTGGTGGTCGTAACAATAATGGTCGTATTACCGTTCGTCATATTGGCGGTGGTCATAAGCATCATTATCGTATTGTTGACTTTAAACGTACTAAAGATGGTATCCCTGCGAAAGTTGAGCGTTTAGAATACGATCCAAACCGTAGTGCTAACATTGCTTTAGTTTTATACGCAGATGGCGAACGTCGTTACATCTTGGCCCCTAAGGGCTTAACTGCTGGTGATACTATCCAGTCAGGTGTTGATGCTCCTATTAAAGCGGGTAATGCTATGCCATTACGTAACACACCATTAGGTAGTGTTGTACACGCAATTGAACTTAAGCCAGGTAAGGGCGCGCAAATTGCACGTGCTGCTGGTACTTATGCACAATTAGTTGCAAAAGATGGTGCTTACGTTACTTTACGTCTTCGTAGCGGCGAAATGCGTAAAATAGAAGCAGATTGTCGCGCTACCTTAGGTGAAATCGGTAACTCTGAACACATGCTTCGCTCTTTAGGTAAAGCTGGTGCTTCACGCTGGCGCGGTGTTCGCCCAACTGTTCGTGGTGTTGCCATGAACCCAGTTGATCACCCACACGGTGGTGGTGAAGGTAAAACATCTGGCGGTCGTCACCCGGTATCACCTTGGGGTGTACCAACTAAGGGTTATAAGACTCGTTCGAACAAGCGTACCGATAAATTTATCGTACGTCGTCGTACTAAGTAATTAGTACATTAAACTAAATACTCTACATTATCGATAGTTAAATAAACTAAAGTCGGTAATTAGAGTACTGATAATTAAGGAATCACCATGCCACGTTCCCTCAAGAAAGGTCCTTTTATTGACCTACACTTGTTGACGAAGGTAGAGAAAGCGGTGGAAAGCGGGAATAAAAAGCCAATTAAAACTTGGTCCCGTCGTTCAATGATCATCCCAACGATGATCGGATTGACCATAGCTGTCCATAATGGCCGTCAACACGTTCCTGTATTTGTAACCGAAGAAATGATCGGTCACAAATTGGGAGAATTTGCACCAACTCGTACTTATCGCGGTCATGTCGCTGATAAGAAAGCGAAGAAGTAAGGGGAAGTTAGATGGAAGCAATTGCTATACATAAATTTGCCCGAGGCTCTGCACAAAAAGCACGTTTAGTTGCGGATCAAATCCGTGGCGTACACGTTGAAAAAGCACTTGAAATTTTAACTTTTAGCAACAAATCTGCTGCTCAATTAGTTAAAAAAGTACTTAATTCAGCGATTGCTAATGCAGAGCACAACGAAGGTGCAGACATTGATGAATTATTCGTTAAAACTATAATGGTTGACGATGGTCCAACAATGAAACGTATTAGACCTCGTGCGAAAGGCCGTGCCGATCGCATTATTAAGCGCACTAGTCACATTACTGTGATTGTGTCTGATTCTTAGGAGATATTAGTATGGGTCAAAAAGTACATCCTACCGGTATACGCCTAGGGATCACGAAACCTTTCGCGTCAACTTGGTTTGCAAATAGCAAAGATTTTGCTAGTAACTTAGACGGCGACCATAAGGTTCGCGAATATTTAACAGAAAAGCTTAAACGCGCTTCACTATCTAAAGTAGTTATTGAACGTCCAGCTAAATCTATCCGCGTAACAATTCACACGGCTCGTCCAGGTGTTGTTATTGGTAAGAAAGGCGAAGATGTTGAAAAATTACGTTTAGCAGTATCTAAAATTGCTGGCGTTCCTGCTCAAATTAACATTGCTGAAGTACGTAAGCCAGAAATGGATGCGCAGCTTGTTGCTGACAGTATTGCTAGTCAGTTAGAACGTCGTGTTATGTTCCGTCGCGCTATGAAGCGTGCAGTTCAAAACGCAATGCGTTTAGGTGCTAAGGGTATCAAAGTTCAAGTTAGTGGTCGTTTAGGCGGCGCTGATATTGCACGTGCAGAATGGTATCGTGAAGGTCGTGTACCTTTACATACTTTACGTGCTGATATCGACTACGCCATTGCGCGTGGTGACACGACTTATGGTGTTATTGGTATTAAAGTTTGGATCTTTAAAGGTGAAATCATTGGTAAAATGCCACTTGTGGCAGAACAACCAGCGGCTAAACCTAAAAGAAAGAACAACCGCAAAGCGAAGTAAGAGGAATCAGTAATGTTACAACCAAAACGTACTAAATTCCGTAAGCAATTTAAATTACGTAACCGTGGTCTTGCACAGGTTGGTAGTTCAGTTAGCTTCGGTACTTTCGGTTTGAAATCGGTTGAGCGTGGTCGTATGACTGCTCGCCAAATTGAAGCCGCACGTCGTGCTATGACTCGTCATGTTAAACGTCAAGGTAAAATCTGGATACGTGTTTTCCCTGATAAGCCAATTACCAAAAAACCTCTTGAGGTTCGTATGGGTAAAGGTAAGGGTTCAGTAGAATATTGGGTTTGCCAAATTCTTCCTGGCCGTGTTCTTTATGAAATGGAAGGTGTTTCTGAAGAATTAGCACGTGAAGCATTTGCTTTAGCAGCTGCTAAACTTCCGTTTAAAACTACCTTCGTAACTAGGACGGTAATGTAATGAAAGCTAGTGAACTTAAAGCAAAAAGCATTGAAGAGCTTAATGCTGAATTACTAGAGCTTCTACGCGAGCAGTTTAACTACCGCATGCAAGCAAGCACTGGTCAATTAGCACAAACTCATTTGCTAAGAACTGTACGTCGCAATATTGCACGTGTAAAGACGATCATCACTGAAAAGGCAGGTAAGTAATGAGCGAAGCGAAAATCCGCACACTACAAGGCGTTGTTATCAGTAACAAAATGGACAAGTCTATTGTTGTAATGATCGAACGTCGCGTTAAGCACCCTATGTACGGTAAATTTATCACGCGTTCAACTAAGTTGAAAGCTCATGATGAAGCTAACGTATGTAATGAAGGTGATGTAGTAACTATTCGTGAAGTAGCACCAATTTCTAAGTCTAAAAACTGGACTTTAGTTGATGTTGTTGTAAAAGCTTAATCTATTAGATTAAATTTTATAATCGAAACGTTATATAAAAACCCTTATCATTTATTTGATAAGGGTTTTTTGTCTAAATTTATTATTTTTCAATAAATCTGTACTTTTAAGTAAAATAATTCATACGGTTGTTCATCTTTATGTGTGCTTTTTCATTTTAAACTAAACTAACTTCTCAGTAGTTTATGCAGCTTATTCGTTAGAATAAAGTTGTTTAATTAACAATTCTTTAATGCAATAGTCGTTATTACTTGAAATAATGAGATTTTAATTTTTAAAAAGTTTATATTCAATATAGCATACAGCGATTTTATATAGTTAAAAGACCTTTAAATAGTCATAAAGAATGAAATACACTATAAGAACAATAATAATAAATTTCATCCTTATAGATTACCAACTTACGCACTAGGGAACAAAAATGTCAGATATTCGTCAACAAGCTCTTGATTACCATTCATTACCAACACCAGGAAAAATTAGTGTATCACTAACGACTCCTGCCGAAACAAGTGAAGATTTATCACTGGCTTACAGCCCTGGTGTAGCCGAGCCAGTTCGGGAAATAGCAGCAAATCCAGACGATGTTTACAAATATACAGCGAAAGGAAATACGGTTGCCGTAATTACTAATGGAACCGCTATTTTAGGTTTAGGTAATTTAGGACCAATGGCATCAAAGCCTGTAATGGAAGGAAAGTCTTTATTATTCAAGCGTTTTGCCAATATCGATTCGTTTGATATTGAAGTTAAACATAAAACAGTAGAAGAATTTGTTAATACTGTTGCCAATATTTCAGATAGTTTCGGTGGTATAAACCTTGAAGATATTAAAGCGCCAGAATGTTTTGCGATAGAAAAAGCACTTATTGAGCGCTGTAAAATACCAGTATTCCATGATGATCAACACGGAACCGCAATTGTTACTGCTGCTGGTATGATGAATGCTTTAGATATTCAAGGTAAGGATATTAAGCAAGCTAATATTGTCTGCCTAGGGGCAGGAGCGGCTGCTATTGCTTGTATGGAACTACTCATTAAATGCGGTGCACAGCGTGAAAAAATTTATATGCTTGATACTAAAGGGGTGGTTCATACACGCCGTGATGACTTAAATGAGTATAAAAAATTATTTGCTAATAATACTGATAAACGAACGTTAGATGATGCTATTGCTGGTGCAGATGTATTTGTTGGTGTTTCTGGGCCTAATTTACTGTCCCAAGAGCAAGTTAATTTGATGGCAGATAATCCTGTTATATTTGCATGCTCTAACCCTGATCCAGAAATTAAACCAGAAGAGGCATTAGCGGCTCGAGAAGATCTAATTATTGCCACGGGTCGTAGTGATTATCCTAACCAAGTGAATAATGTGTTATGTTTTCCGTTTATTTTCCGTGGTGCTTTAGATGTTAGGGCTCGCACTATTAATGATGAGATGAAAGTTGCCGCAGTTCATGCTATTCGTGCTTTGGCGAAAGAACCAGTACCTGAAGAAGTATTATTTGCTAGTGGCGATAAAGAGCTAGTTTTTGGTAAAAATTATATTATTCCTAAACCAATGGACTCTCGCTTATTAGGCACGGTTGCAAGAGCTGTAGCACAGGCAGCAATAGATTCTGGGGTAGCAGCACTACCGATGCCTGAGAATTATATGCTGTAGTTTTATTAAGCAAATGTAGTATGAAGGGTTATTTATGTTTTATAAATAGCCCTTTTTTATATCTTCAATAATAGATTTGTTAGTGTGTTATGCTGCTAAACAATTTAATGGTAGTTGAAAAATGGTAAGTAGGGGTTGTTTGTTAATAAATTGGACTTGATAAAGGTATTGAAAATCTTGTTCAGTTAAAGGGGATGTTTTTTGTTTCGCTAACAACTCAACTAATTGTGGTGTTGTATTACTATGACCAACGACTAAAGCATTTTCATTCTTTTGTTGTAATAATAAAGCTAATTGATCTAAGAGTTTCGGGTTATAAATTTTTATTGGACTATTGTTTAAGTCAGCCAGCGGCTTTGCTGTTTGCATAGTTCGTTCATAACTGGTGCTATATATTGAGGAAATATTAGTTTTAGACAATATATTAGCTATCATTGCAGCACGGCTCGCTCCACAATTTGTTAACGATGGATTGTCAGAGTTAGCCACTTTTTCGGCATGCCTTACTAAATATATACTGTAACTATCAAAGGCTAAGCTTGGGTAGTTGAGTACTAATAAAGTAATTAATACTATTTTTTTTGCCATCGCAAGTAGTCTCGTTCAATTTTTCTATTTATTTCTCAACAAGAGGCTCTAATAATGAGCCGCTAATCCTCTACTATTATTTCTAAGGCTAGAATAATCGATTCAATCCATTAAGCGCTGCAACACGGAAAGCTTCAGCCATGGTTGGATAATTAAATGTTGTATTGACAAAATACTCTATTGTGTTGCCACCGTTAGTTTGCTGCATGATTGCTTGACCAATATGAATTATTTCAGCTGCATTTTCACCAAAACAATGTATACCTAATATTTCTTTAGTTTCACGATGAAAAAGAATTTTCAAAGAACCTACTAAGCTGTTGGCAATTTGTGCTCTGGCTAAATGTTTAAATTGAGCTCTTCCAACTTCGTATGGTATTTTTGCTGCTGTTAACTCTTGCTCGGTTTTTCCCACAGAGCTAATTTCAGGTATGGTGTAAATACCTGTAGGGATATCTGCAATTAGCATAGCGTTACTTTTATAGTCAATCATTGCTGATGCGGCCAATCTACCTTGGTCATACGCGGCACTTGCTAAGCTTGGATAGCCAATAACATCACCAACTGCGTATATATTTTCAATATCAGTTTGATATTGGCCGTTCACTTTTAGCTGACCACGACCATCAGCTTTTAAGCCAGCATTAAGTAAATTTAAATCTTGAGTATTACCCGTTCGACCATTGGCAAATAGCAAACAGTCAGCACGCATTTTTTTACCTGATTCTAAATGTACAACGACAGAATTTTCACTTGTTTCAACACGTTCAATTTGTTCGCCATGTCTAATTACCACACCGTTATTCCATAGGTGGTAACTCAGCGCATCTGATATCTCATCATCTAAAAAGGAAAGTAGACGATCCCGTGTGTTAATCAAATCTACTTTAACACCTAGGCCTCGAAATATTGATGCGTATTCGCTTCCGATAACACCTGCGCCGTATATAATAATAGAGCTGGGCTCATGTTTAAGCGAAAGTATAGTATCTGAATCGTAAATACGAGGGTGGCTAAAGTTTATACCATCTGGTCTATAAGGATGAGATCCTGTTGCTATAACTATTTTTTCAGCAGTAATTTTTTCTACAGAGCCATCACTTTTTACAATTTGAATGGTATTAGCATCAACAAATGAGGCTTCTCCAGTAATTAGAGTAACTTTATTACGATCATAGAAGCCACTACGTAATTGAACTTGTTTGCGTATAACAGCAGAGGCATGTGTCAAAATTTCTGAACAGGTTAAGCGCTTAGCTTTATCGTGCCCACGAAATAAAGGACTCTCATTATATTCTGTTAATCGACGAACACTTTGGCGTAACGCCTTTGAAGGTATTGTTCCCCAATGAGTGCAACCGCCACCAACATCTTTATAACGTTCAATAATAGCAACATTTTTATCCTTTTTGGCTAACTCCATTGCCGCACCTTCACCACCTGGCCCAGTACCTATAATAATGACATCATAAGTAAATATTTTATCATTCGTTTTTTTCTTTGTTTTAGCATTAGTCAAAAGGCTTTCCTCAGATACTACTTTTATTGTTATCAATCGTGAAAATTCTAGCAGGATTTATAAATAATGGTAATAAAATGATAACTCTTTTGATGATATGGCGTATAGAGAGAAGTGATCTTTGATTTATAGTGAAATATCTTACAATGATTTTTGACACTTGATATTATTTTTCCTGCATATTGTTGTGGGATTACAGTATGATGATAGTGTGTGTTTAAAGGAGTGTATGAAAATGAGTGGTGTTCGCGCCCAACAAAAAGAAAAAACGCGTCGATTACTAATTGATGCAGCTTTAAATCAATTGAGCGCAGAACGTAGTTTTTCTAGCTTAAGCTTACGTGAGGTTGCAAAAGAAGCGGGTCTTGCTCCTACGTCGTTTTATCGACACTTTAGTGATATGAATGAGCTTGGATTAACCTTGGTTGATGAAGCAGGGTTGACGTTACGGCAACTAATGCGTCAAGCCAGACAGCGTATCGCTAAAGGTGGTTCAGTAATTCAAATATCCGTTGAAACATTTATGGAACTCATTGAAAGTAACGGAAATGTTTTTCGTTTGTTATTGCGTGAACGGTCAGGTACCTCAGCTGCTTTTAGGGCAGCTGTAATACGAGAGATTCGTTATTTTACCATGGAGCTTTGTGATTATTTACAACAAGCGAATGATTTAGATTCAGATGTTGCTTATATGCAAGCTAATGCCGCAGTAACTATCGTATTTAGCGCAGGCTCAGATGCGTTAGACATGGACAGTAAAGCAGAAAGAGCACATTTATCGAAATTGACAATTCAACAGTTACGCTTTATCGCTCGTGGTGCGGCAGAGTTGAGTGATAGGCGAAAAATATCCCAAAAGACTCGAAAATAATACTACTACTCAATAATAGTTATATTGTAGAAAATGAGTATTATTTTCTTGTTAGTATAACTCCTGTTTCAATATGCTCTGTATAAGGAAATTGATCAAACAAAGCAAATTTTTCAATAGTATGGGTTTTAGTTAGCTCGATAAGATTCTCCTTTAATGTTTCTGGATTACAAGAAATATATACTATTATATTGAAACGACTGACTAGTGATATACTGTCTTCATCAAGACCTGCTCTGGGCGGGTCAACCAATACAGTATCATAATGATAAGCGGTTAGGTCAAACCCTTCTAGCCGTCTGAATTTACGCTCGCCATTCATTGCCTGACTAAATTCCTCACTCGACATTCGTACTATATCTATATTGTTAATGTTATTAGCTCTTATATTAACTTGGGCTGATTTTACAGATGTTTTTGAAATTTCTGTTCCTAATACTCGCTCAAAATTTTTCGCTAATGCAATACTGAAGTTTCCATTGCCACAATAAAGTTCAATTAGATCTCCACCAACATTAGTTGTTGCTTGTTGAGCCCACAGCAGCATTTGTTCATTAACGCTACCATTAGGCTGTGTGAAACTGTTTTCTACTTGTTGGTAATTATAAGTGTCTTCACCTACATGTAGTGATTCCATCACGTAATCTTTATCAATAATTATTTTTTGTTTTTTCGCTCTACCAATAATATCTACGGGAGCAATTGATGATAATTCAGCTTTGAGCTTGTTAGCCTTATCCTCCCAAATCGGCTCTAAAGGCTTATGATAGAGCATACTAATTAGCAATTGACCACTTAAGGTTGAAAGAAAATCTACTTGAAACAGTTTAAAGCGTAGTGCAGGTTCATCTTTAATGAGTACTAGCAAAGCTTTCATGGCTTGATTGATCAACTGGCTTGCAACTGGAAAATCGACAACCTTGTATTTTTCTTTTGTTTCGCTGTTGAACATAATGTAATAAAGATCATCACCTTGATGCCACAGCCTAAATTCAGCTCGCAAACGATAATGTAAAGGTTTTGATGGGAAAACTTCAGCAGAAGGCAAATTAAAGCAAGAAAATAAATCAGCCATGCTTTGTATCTTGTTTGCCAGTTGCGTTTCGTAGTTATCAGGATGTATATGACTAAACATATTTGTTTACCTTATGATGATACTTAAATGTAATGCTGAAATTTCAGTGTTGGAAGGAACAGGCATAATAAAGAAGGCAATTTTAGCGTTAGTTTACCTTTTGTCTAGTATAGAGTGATTTTTCGTATAAATTCTTAATCAAAACGTATCAATAAAAAACCCGAGGTAACTCGGGTGTTTATAATCACGAATATTTTAAAGCTACTTTAGAGCTTATTGAGTAGTGTCAGTACGTTCTGGACGTTCTTTGGCTTCTCTGACTTTTAAAGTTCGTTGTTGAAATTCAGCGTCATTTAATGATTCTATCGCTTTTTCAATACCTTCTGCAGACATTTCAACAAAACCAAAACCTCTACGTTTACCTGTGTGCTTATCCTTCATTAACCTGACAGACTCGACTGTACCATAATTAGCAAATAATTCACGAACAGTTGTTTCATTTGCGCGGTAAGGTAAATTACCCACATAAAGTGTTTTTATATTCGTTTTTGTGTCATCAGTTAAAGTATTCGCTTGGGTGTTATCTGAAGAAGTATTTATCAATGAGGCAACAATTGCAGTGATAAAAACAAAAACAGCAATGAAAACAGGTGTAGCTGAAATAGAACTAAAAATAAAGAAAGCGATAAGAGCAAAAATTGCAGCTATCACGATTGTGGATATACTCGGAGAATTCATATAGATACCTAATTATTATTTTAATATTAATTTATATAGAGCAAATCGTAAAAACGAAATTTACAATTCTATGTTACCCACCTTTTTTCATTGTGCAACTATAAGTGTAAAAAACATGCAATTTATACGGTAATAATCTTAAATAGTTCGATATACCAACATTTAGTTCAATAAACATTCGAACAAATAAAAACATAAAAATAATACTTGATCCTTTCTGAAAGTTCTCTACAATGCGCTCCAGTTCCAAGGGGTTCAGCCAAAAAGCTTAACCAACTGGATGTTTTGATAAGTTATCTC
>NZ_JBHFOM010000027.1:0-57080 GCF_053543955.1 Colwellia sp. E150_009 | reverse complement strand
AAAGGCTTATATGCGGCGTTATTGATTTTGACAAGGGAATGACCATTCTCTTCAATCAATGCCTTGCCTCTAAGCCTTTTAATTCTCGCTGAGTGGGAAAGAACTTAATCAACTTGGTATTATTAGCCTTTTGTACAAGGCAGAGCTTATGTTGTGTAGTTGTTCAGGACAATAAGCTCCTGCATTGTCTAATAAGCTACATCCATGTAGCGTTACGCTAATAAGCAATAACGCAGTAGAAATGGCTAATAAACGCTGTCCTACGGATTCGTTTAAATGCTTCTTGCTCTTTGTTGCAAGGAATTTACATAGAAAAACTATGCTGTATTCCTAGCGCCGCGATCAAAAAGCATTTAATTCGAACAAAATTTAAACATGAAAGCTCAACAGACCCTAATCTATGATAATGGTTTTACGTTCTGGTGTAGACCATTCAACGTGATATTTTTTACCATCAGGTTTGTCAATACGTTCAAAAGTATGCGCACCAAAAAAGTCACGCTGCCCTTGTAACAGGTTTGCAGGCAATGTTTGACAACGCATGGAATCATAGTAGGACAAAGCCGAGGAAAGTGCACCATTGGGAATGCCAAACATGCTTGCACCACAAACAGCTTTGCGCCAATTTAATTGACGTTCGCTTAATTGTTCAGCAAAAAATTCATCGAGTAATAAATTTTCTAAATTTTCATTACGTTCATAAGCTTGGGTGATTGATTGTAAAAACGTAGCGCGAATAATGCAGCCTGCTCGCCAAATTTTAGCAATACTGGCAAAGTTAAGTGACCAACTATGTTCTTTTTCAGCTAACTTCATTAGCTGAAACCCTTGAGCATAAGCAGAGATTTTAGCGCAATAAACAGCATCATGTAATTCAAGTATATAGGCTTGTTTGTCTTGAATTGACATTGTAACTTGTTCTGGCCCACTTAACATAGGAGAAGCCTTATCACGCAACGATTTAAACGAAGAAATAGAACGCGCATAAACCGCCTGAGCAATCGTGGGTGCAGGACAACCAAGCTCTAAACTGCTCATTGCTGTCCACAACCCAGTGCCTTTTTGCCCTGCTTTGTCTAAAATTAAGTCAACTAAGCTGGTGCCAGTATCAACAGATTTATGACGAAGCACTTCAACACTAATTTCCATTAAATAACTGTCAAGTAATCCATTGTTCCATTGTTCAAAGATGTCAGCAATGTCATTCGCACTTAACCCTAAGCCTGCTTTTAAAATATGATAGGCTTCACAGATAATTTGCATATCTGCATATTCAATTCCGTTATGCACCATTTTTACATAATGACCTGCTCCTGCTGGCCCTATATAAGCAGCACATGGCTCACCATCATTTACAATTTGTCCTGGTTTAGTGCGTTCGATTGGTTTGCCAGTGTTGGCATCAACTTTCGCTGCAATCGCTTCCCAAATAGGTTTAATTCGTGTCCACGCATAAGGAGACCCACTTGGCATTAAAGACGGACCAAATCTTGCCCCTACTTCGCCACCAGAAACCGCCGAAGAAAATAACAAAAAGTTGTTTTGATATTTTTTTTCTCTCGCCACAGTATCAACCCAAAGGCTATTCCCCGTGTCTATCACAATATCGTCTGGTTTAATACCTGCACCTATTAAACTTTCGCACACTTGATCAACAGGAGAGCCAGCAGGTACGCTAAGTACAATAAGGTGGGGTGCTTTTAACTGCGACAATAACTCAGTATAAGATGAACAACCGTATACACGTGCTACGCCCGTAGTATTTTCAACTTTGTCTTGCTCAATTACACCATGAACTTTGTCATTACTTAAGTCAAAAGCAGCAATATTATAGCCATTATCAGCTAAGTTAAGTACAAGGTTTTTGCCCATTACGCCTAAGCCGATAAAACCAATGTCACACAAAACTTTATTCTGTGTCATAAAATTATTTTCCTAAATCAATGCACTACACAGAGAGCTTGCCTTTGTCACAGTGTGCAAAAAATATAAAAAGTGAGTAAATTAGATGTTTGGTAACTTTCAGATCAAAAGCCAAGTTATTCAAACCGAAAGATAAATACCACACAACGAAATTTATTGCATTCTAACACGCAGCAATACCTAAATCATGCAAATAGCGAATAAAAGCACAAAATATACAAACAATTATATGAAATTAGTGTCATAACAGCAAAATAACGTAAAAAAACCAATTAATCTTTACTAATTAGTCCAAATAACTATTTTTAACTTGAATTATTCTCAAAATGATGTAATTTTACTACATATTAGGTTTCTAAGAGGTTTATCATGAAAATTAAAGTTGGCATTAACGGTTTTGGCCGTATCGGTCGTTTTGTATTTAGAGCAGCGGCAGCAAGAGATGATATTGAAGTAGTTGGTATTAATGATTTAATTGATATTGATTACATGGCTTACATGCTTAAGTATGACTCTACTCATGGTCGTTTTAATGGAACGGTTGATGTTATTGACGGAAAATTAATTGTTAATGGTAAAGCAGTTCGTGTTACTGCTGAACGTAATCCTGCTGATTTAAAATGGAATGAAATTGACGTTGATGTCGTCGTTGAATCAACTGGTTTGTTTTTAACCGACGAAACTGCACGTAAGCATATTGAAGCTGGAGCTAAACAAGTTGTACTTTCAGCACCTTCCAAAGATGATACGCCTATGTTTGTTTGTGGCGTTAACTTAACTGAATATGCAGGACAAGACGTTGTGTCTAATGCGTCTTGTACAACTAACTGCTTAGCCCCAATTGCTAAAGTATTAAATGACAACTGGGGCATTAAAGACGGTTTAATGACTACAGTTCATGCAACTACTGCCACACAAAAAACAGTAGATAGCCCATCAGCTAAAGATTGGCGTGGTGGTCGTGGCGCAGGTCAAAACATTATTCCTTCATCAACTGGTGCGGCAAAAGCCGTTGGCAAAGTTATTCCAGCGTTAAATGGTAAGCTTACAGGTATGGCATTTAGAGTACCAACGCCAGATGTGTCTGTTGTAGATTTAACCGTTAATTTAAAAAACCCAGCAAGCTATGACGCTATTTGTCAAGCGATGAGCGCTGCGGCTGAAGGCGAATTAAAAGGTATTTTAGGTTATACCGAAGATGCCGTTGTTTCTAACGATTTTGTTGGTGAAGTATGTACTTCTGTATTTGATGCAAAAGCAGGTATTGCCTTAACGGATACGTTTGTAAAAGTGGTTTCTTGGTATGACAATGAAATTGGCTATTCAAACAAAGTATTAGACTTAGTTAGTTATATTCATAACTATAATAAGTAAGCAATTAAAATAATCATTTTGAAATTACTTTTGTAATTATTAGATCAAAAAACTATTAGATCAAAAAAGGCTAGATGTTACCATTTAGCCTTTTTATTTGAGTTTATTTACTAAGATAATAACAAATAATTTATTTCAGTGTTTTTAACTTATCGATGCATTTATCTGCTCTAACACCAATTGAGGGTCAACCGCTTTAGTAATTGGACGTCCGATCACCAAATAGTCTACGCCAACACGGATAGCTTGCTCTGGTGTCATGATGCGTTGCTGATCATCTTGAGCTGACCCTGCTGGTCTTATACCTGGTGTAATGAGTTTAAACTCTTTCCCAAGAGATAATTTTAACTGCTCAGCTTCCATTGCAGAGCAAACAACACCATCTAAACCACTGTCTTTAGTTAACTTTGCTAAAAAGCTCACTTGCTCAGCGGGTGTTTTATTAATACCTAAACCACGTAAATCACTTTCTGACATACTGGTAAGTACAGTAACAGCAATTAATAAAGGGGCATCATTACCATAAATCTCAAGCGCTTGTTTGGCTTTAGTCATCATTTGACTGCCACCACTGGCATGAACATTAACCATCCACACACCTAAATCAGCCGCTGCGGTAACTGCTTTGGCAACAGTGTTGGGAATGTCATGAAATTTCAAATCAAGAAAAACATCAAACCCCTTCCCTGTTAACGTTTTTACAAACTCAGGCCCAAAGTAGGTAAACATTTCCTTGCCTACTTTTAGTTTACAATCGCTTGGCGAAATTTTATCAACAAACGATAAAGCATCATTTTTCTTATCAAAGTCTAAAGCGACCACTACTTTTGGATCTAACATGGGATTTCCTATTTTCAAATCTTTCTATAACTAACTACTTATTAGTAGAGTCAGTCTCTTTACAATATAAATTACATTAATAAATGTTAGATTCAAAGCTAGTTTCTTCAAGATTGAGGAAAGCGCACGGAGCTGACTTTAGTCAGTGAGTACGGTTGACAAAAATATTGATGAAAGTAGTAAAGAAGCTATTATTTATTCGCCTTCGAGGCCCCGAACTGGTTTAAGTTGCTCCCACTCGTGACACGATGGACAAGACCAATAATGGGTTGAACTATTAAAACCACAATGTCGACAGCTGTATCTATGTTTAATTTTTAAATACTCACCAATTAATTCTTTTATTAAATCTAAACTGGCATTGTTTTCAACATCATCAGTTTGTTTCATTTCCATTTTAACTAAATGCTTAAAACCGCGTATTGTTGGTCTTCGCTTAAGTGCCGATAACATAAATTCTTTTGCTTTTTTATTACCATGCTTTTTTTCTACATGACTCATATATGAAATTAATGCACTAGAACTTGCTGTTTCATCATACACTTTTTTGATAAAACGAAAGAATTCATCGCTGGCATCAAGATCAAGATAACATTGATACATTTGGTCAATAACATCAGGAAAAAACTCTTTATCTTGTTGGTAAATGTCTTGATAACACTTACACGCTAATTCACATTGTTTATGATTTTCATATATTTTTGCCATTAACCAATTAGCTCGACATGAATTAGGGTCAAGTTTAAGGGCTTGTTCAAGTAATTCAATTACTTCAATAAATTTATCTTGTTCAAAAGCACTGGTGGCTTGTTCGCAGTAAAAATTGGCTAAGGTGTGTAATAAACGTTTATCATTTAATTTTACAATCAATTTTTGGTGGCTAATACCTTGTTGCCAATCTTTGGTAGATTGAAAAATTTGTAAAAGGTAGGTTAATGACTTTAAGCCGTAATCTGGCGATTTTAGTAACTTGTTAAACATAGTTTCAGCGCGATCATATAAACCCGCACTTAAAAAATCTTTACCTAACTCGAATACAGCTTGTTGTTTGTTTTTAGTGGGCAGGTTGCCATGACGTACTAAATGTTCATGAACTTTTAATGCACGGTCAAGTTCACCCCGTTTACGAAAAAGATTGGCCATTGCAAAATGTGCTTCAACGCTATCATCTTCAACTTTTAATGCATCTAGCAGTGAATCTATTGCTTTATCTTTTTGGTTCGACAAAAGGTAATTCAAACCAGTAGAGTACTTAATAGACAAGTCTTGTTTTATGGTTTGGTCTTTTTGTTTAATACTGTTTCTACCCATAAACCAACCATAAGCCATGGCGACAGGAAGTAGTAAGAAGAGTAACTCTATCATTTTATCACTTGGGCTTAAGTCTCGGTTGATCGTTTTCTAGCTAAGGATTTTTTCCCTTTACGAATTAATCGCCATATAATTGTAGCAAGAAGCCCAAGCAGAAAACCTATCGCGGTAAACAAGCTAACCGCAGCAGCAATAGACAGTTCTACTCGTGCAATCATATAATTTAAAGAAATAATTTGTTCATTTTGACTACCAAAAACAAAAGCGATTGCGAGTAAAAGTAAAACTAAGAGTAAAGTGAAATAAAGACGCACGTTGATTAATCTCGGTTAGAAGTTATTGGTAAAGGTTACTATAGCATGGATAGCAGATAGATTACGGCACACCAAATAGATGCTATATATTATCTATTTTTTTTAATATTTTTGCAATGCAGAGCCTTGTCCAATATGAAATGAGTCTAAACTAATTACGTATTTCTAACATGAAATGTGTTTAAAGACTCAAATTTTGTTCATGATCATAAGATGAAAGCGATCATGACTATAGAAAATATAAATGCTTAGTTAAAAACCACGCACGATACACTTAAGATAAACAATTAAAATAATACATAAATAAAAAACGGTCTATAAATTTGATTTATTATCAAATTTATAGACCGTTTTAATATGCAATATAAGGGCTAACATACACTACTGTTTGTACATAAAAAAAAACTGTACATTTAAAAGCGTATTCTAGTTAAAGCGCTATATAGTGAGCTAAGTTTAATTAAACTCCTGAAAGATTAACTCTTTCGCGTAACTCTTTACCAGGCTTAAAATGAGGTACGTATTTGCCACTCAACTCAACTGATTCACCTGTTTTAGGGTTTCTACCAACTCTAGGTGCACGATAATGTAATGAAAAACTACCAAACCCTCTGATTTCAATGCGGTCACCTTTAGCTAAAGATTGTGCCATTAACTCTAAGATTTCTTTAATCGATTGTTCTACATCTCTAGCTGACAAATGACTTAATTTATCACCTAGTTTTTCAATGAGTTCTGATTTGGTCATAAGACCTCCAGTATTCATCTAGCTTCGCGCTAATGAGGTTAATATAAGAGGAGAATTATACATTCTCCTCCCCTAGTCTCTTCTTAGTTTAATAAAAACTAGAAAAAGTGCAAAGAAATAAAATAAATTTCTTGTTACAAGTTATTAATTTTTAGCGTTTTTAAACGCTGCAGCCATTGCACTTAAACCTGTTTCTTCAACTTGGTTTAAGTTATCCATAGCTTCACGTTCGTCAGCTTGGTCTTTCGCTTTGATAGATAAGCTAATAGTACGGTTCTTACGATCCACACCCATAAACTTAGCTTCAACGTCATCACCAACTTTTAATACTGTAGATGCATCTTCAACACGTTCTACAGAGATGTCGCTAACACGTAAGTAACCTTCAACACTTTCAGCTAACTCAATTGTAGCGCCTTTAGCATCAACTTCAGTTACCTTACCTGTAACAATAGCACCTTTTTTCTTATCTGTCAGATACATATTGAATGGGTCGTCTTCAGCTTGTTTAACACCTAACGAGATACGCTCACGTTCTGGGTCAACTTGAAGTACGATAGCATCAATTTCATCGCCTTTCTTATAATCACGAACAGCTTCTTCACCGCCAGCCCATGAAATATCAGATAAGTGAACTAAACCATCTATGCCGCCATCAAGACCAATGAAGATACCAAAGTCAGTAATTGACTTGATTTTACCTGATACTTTGTCGCCTTTGTTGAAGTTTTTAGCAAACTCTTCCCAAGGGTTAGCGATACATTGTTTAAGACCTAAAGAAATACGACGACGTTCTTCGTCAATTTCTAATACTAGTACTTCAACAGTGTCACCTAAGTTAACAACTTTAGATGGGTGGATGTTTTTGTTAGTCCAATCCATTTCAGAAACGTGAACTAAACCTTCAACGCCTTCTTGGATTTCAACGAAACAACCGTAGTCAGTTAAGTTAGTTACACGACCAGAAAGTTTAGAACCTTCTGGGTAACGGTTAGCAATTGCTACCCATGGATCTTCGCCTAACTGCTTCATACCTAGAGATACACGAGTACGTTCACGGTCAAATTTCAATACTTTAACTTGAATTTCATCACCAACATTTACAATTTCACTTGGGTGCTTAACGCGTTTCCAAGCCATATCTGTGATGTGAAGTAGGCCGTCAATGCCACCTAAGTCAACGAATGCACCGTAGTCAGTAAGGTTTTTAACGATACCTTTAACTTCTTGGCCTTCTGCTAATGACTCTAGTAATTCATCACGTTCTGCACTGCCTTCAGCTTCGATTACAGCACGACGTGAAACAACGACGTTATTACGCTTTTGATCAAGCTTAATAACTTTGAATTCTAAATCTTTACCTTCAAGGTGAGCTGTGTCACGTACAGGACGAACATCAACTAATGAACCCGGTAAGAAAGCACGGATATTGCTAACTTCAACCGTGAAACCACCTTTAACTTTACCGTTGATAACACCGATAATAGTTTCTTTTTCTTCGTAGGCTTTTTCAAGCACTTGCCATGCTTCGTGACGTTTTGCGTCATCACGTGAAAGCACAGTCTCACCGAAACCATCATCTGTCGCTTTAAGTGATACATCGACTTCATCACCAACAGAAACTTCTACTTCACCAGCAGTGTTTTTAAATTGGTCAATTGAGATCACGCTCTCAGATTTAAGGCCAGCGTCAACAATTACGTTGTCTTTGGTTACTTTTACGATTGTGCCACGGATAATTGAACCCGGGCGAGTTTCGATTTCTTTTAAACTTTCTTCAAAAAGTTGTGCAAAATTTTCAGTCATAACTTGTCTATTAACTCAGTTATTAATCCAATCAACATCATTGTTTCATGGGGTTGTTAAAGTAGCCTCGGTACATCCTTGACGTAGGCTTTAAATAAATTACCGTTACTTAAACTTAAGTTAAATATAAGTAAATGATAAGGTTTTATGTTAATTTTCCATTCGCAAATGAAAGGACTTTATTAACCACTTCTTGTATAGAAAGGCTAGTAGAATCAATAATTAACGCACCCTCTGCTGGAATAAGTGGAGCAACTTCTCTGTTGCGATCACGCTCATCACGCTGACGTATGTCATCCAAAAGGCGCCCGATTTTAACATCAAAGCCTTTCTCTTTCAACTGATTAAATCGTCGTTCAGCCCGCTCTTCAGCGCTTGCAGTTAAAAATACTTTTACAGGGGCTTTAGAAAAAACAATTGTGCCCATGTCTCGGCCATCAGCAACTAAACCTGGCGCAACACTGAACGCACGTTGACGGCGCAATAAGGCTTCTCTAACGCGTGGGAATGCAGCAACTTTAGAGGCTAATGAACCAATTTCTTCGCTGCGAATAGTATCAGTAACATTCTCACCTTCTAAAATTACTTTACTTTCACCTTGGCTGCTAATTTCAAATTGTACATCAAGGTGAGCCGCCATTGGGATCAGTGGCTCTTCATTATCAAGGCTAACGTGGTGGTGCTGTGTTGCAACCGCTAAAACACGGTAAATAGCGCCACTATCAAGTAAGTGCCATCCAAGTTGTTCAGCAACAATTCTAGCCACAGTTCCTTTGCCTGCGCCACTAGGACCATCTATTGTGATTACTGGAACACTTTCCTGCATACATATCTCTCCTAATGTCAAAAATCGGCGGCATTATACGTGATCTAGAGATTAATACCAATGTGATTAAGTTTATTCCTTGCTCTTAGTTATATTTACCTATTTTAGCAAGAAACTTGTGACAATTTATCAAAATAATCAGGGAATGTTTTCGCTGTACATTTAGGATCATTAATTGTGACTGGTGTGTCACTTAGCGCAACAAGCGAAAAACACATAGCAACGCGATGGTCATTGTAAGTATCAATTTCAGCGTGAATTAATGCTTTGGGTGGCGTAATTGATATGTAATCTTCGCCTTCAACCACCTCTGCACCAACTTTTCTTAGCTCTGTCGCCATTGCGGCTAATCTATCGGTTTCTTTTACACGCCAGTTATAAATGTTTCGAATAGTTGTGGTGCCTTTTGCAAATAATGCTGTTGTCGCAATTGTCATAGCAGCATCAGGAATATGATTCATATCCATATCAACCGCCGTTAATGGTTTTCCTACAACAGTAATTGATTCATCATTCCACGTTACTTCAGCGCCCATTTTTTCAAGTACATCAGCAAAATATTTATCGCCTTGAACGCTTAACTTGCCAACACCGTGTACTGTTATTTCTCCACCTTTAATTGCGCCTGCAGCTAAGAAATACGAAGCTGAAGAAGCATCACCTTCTACCATATATTTGGTAACAGCTTGGTAAGATTGATTACCTTTTACCATGAAAGATTGATAACTGTTATTTTGTACTGTTACGCCAAATCTTTTCATGATATCAAGCGTTATATCAATGTAGGGCTTAGAAACTAATTCACCGTCAATGTCTATCCTAGTATCTGTTTTTAATAATGGCGCTATCATCAATATTGCCGTTAAAAACTGACTAGAAATAGAGCCATCGATAGTCACGGTGCTTGCAGATAAGGAGGTACCTTTAATTTTTACTGGCGGATAATCTTTATTTTCTAAATATTGAATATCTGCATTAAGCTGCATTAATGCATTAACCAAGTGACCAATAGGCCTTTCTTTCATTCTTGGTTCACCCGTTAAAATAAATTCACCTTTACTTGCTGCCAGTGCTGCGCACAACGGGCGCATTGCAGTACCCGCATTGCCAAGAAATAATTCTACAGGGTCGCTAACGTTGAAAAAACCATTGTTGCCATTAACCGTACACTCTGTGCCACAATCACTCAGCGTATAGTTAACACCAAGGGTTGTTAAGGCATCCAACATGTACTTAATGTCATCACTGACAAGTAAATTGGTTATTTTGGTCTCGCCATTAGCCAACGCGGCAATTAATAAAGCACGGTTAGATAAACTTTTTGAACCAGGTAAAAAAACCTCACCATTAATTTTATTTATTGGATTTAATATTAGCTGTTCCATGCTATGTGTTTCCTTTTTCAAATTTTTGCATAAAATCAACCAGTGCTTGCACGCCTTCAATGGGCATCGCGTTGTATAAGCTAGCGCGCATACCACCTACGCTTCTATGGCCTTTTAACGCCATCAAACCATTTTCTTCTGCTTGAGTTAAAAATAACTTATTTAAACTTTCATCTTTTAACCAAAAAGGAATATTCATTTTACTGCGATAATGCGCTTCAATATTGTTTTGATAAAAATCGCTTCTGTCAATTGCGCTATACAATAACTCAGCTTTATCTTGATTGATTTTTGCAATAGCTTTGACACCACCTAACGTTTTAAGCCACTGAAAAACTAAACCCGCTAAATACCAAGCATACGTTGGTGGTGTGTTATACATAGAGTCATTATCTGCTGTCGTTTTATAATTCATTATACAAGGTGTTGCTTTTTGAGCATTACCAAGTAAATCTTCACGTACAATGACAATAGTTAAACCTGAAGGGCCAATATTTTTTTGTGCGCCAGCATAAATTAAACCAAATTTTGATACATCCACTTCGTGTGACAAGATAGTTGATGACATATCGGCCACAAGCGGTACCCCGTGAGTATCTGGTATTTCATTAATTTCAATACCATCAACCGTTTCATTAGGACAATAATGTACATAGGCTGCATCGCTATTAAGCGGCCACTTTTCGCTTGGCGTTAGGCTAACTTCGCCATCATTGTGTTCTTCGCGAATATTGATCACGTTAACATCGCCAAAGTTTTTCGCTTCTGCTGCCGCAGCTTTCGACCATGAGCCATTAACAATATAGTCAGCCGACTTTCCAGCAGACAATAAGTTTAATGGCACCGCTGAAAATTGACCACGACCACCGCCATGACAAAATAAGACTTTGTAGTTGTCAGGAATAGCCATAAGATCGCGTAAATCGGCTTCGGCCTGTGCTGCCATTTCAATATAAATAGCGCTACGATGACTCAGTTCCATAACAGAGCAACCCGTATCGCTCCAATTGATAAATTCTTTTTGCGCTTTTGCCATTACAGGTGTAGGTAACATTGCGGGGCCCGCACAAAAATTAAAAACTTCTGACATGATTTCTTCTCAAATGGGTAAATATAAATTATCAAACTTGTTTAATTAGCTCGATATACCTTTTTTCTAAACATAAAAAAAGGCGGTTATTAGCCGCCTTTCAGTAGTGTGCGACCTTTATTCTTTCTCGTCGCCCGATGTACTTTCGTCATCTACTTGCTGGGCGCTTTGCTCAGGGTTGTGTGATGATGAATCATCTGCCACAGCAGAAACATCGGTTTCGCTAACGCCATCAGGGGTTTCTTCTGACGCTATAACAGCAGGCTCTTCTATTTCATCAATACGCTGTAATGCAACAACATGTTCACCCTCAACAGTACGTATTAAGCGTACACCTTGAGTATTACGGCCTATAACGCTCACTTCATTAACACGCGTACGTACTAATGTACCGTTATCCGTAATCACCATGATTTCGTCAAGTTCATCAACTTGTACTGCACCAACAACTTTGCCGTTACGTTCACTCACTTTAATTGAAACAACCCCTTTGGTTGCCCTACTTTTCGCAGGATATTCATTTAAGTCTGTACGTTTACCAAAGCCGTTTTCTGTGATAGTTAATATAGGTCCATCTTTTTTAGGTACGATCAAAGAAACAACTTTTTGGTCCTCTTCTAGTTTCATACCGCGAACACCTGTACCCGTTCTACCGATAGGTTTTAATGCCCAACGTTGTTCGCCTGTTTCAGGATCAAGTTTTATCTCACCTGTTTCACTATCACGTACTTTTTCATTAAAGCGCACCACTTTACCAGCATCAGAGAACAGCATAATGTCGTTATTACCATCGGTAATATCAACACCTATTAGCGTATCGTCATCGCGAAGGTTTAACGCAATAATACCGTTAGCTCGTTGGTTTTTGTATGCGGTTAATGCTGTTTTCTTCACCGTACCTGACGCAGTCGCCATGATAATATATTTATCTTCGGCGTATTCACGTACAGGTAAAATGGCAGTAATATGTTCATCATCTTCTAATGGTAAAATATTGACAATTGGACGACCACGCGCGGTTCTACTTGCTAATGGTAACTGATACACTTTAAGCCAATACAGTTTACCTCTATCAGAGAAGCATAATATAGTGTCATGAGTATTGGCCACTAACAAGCGCTCAATGAAATCTTCTTCTTTCATTTTAGTCGCAGCTTTACCTTTACCACCACGACGCTGTGCTTCATAGTCACTTAATACTTGATATTTTACATAACCTTCATGAGAAAGGGTAACAACAACATCTTCTTCTGTGATGAGATCTTCTAGCGATAAATCATGAGAAGCATTAGTAATTTCAGTACGACGTTCATCACCAAATTCATCTCGTATCGCAACAAGTTCTTCACAGATTACTTCCATTAAACGTTCAGGACTGCCTAAAATATGCATTAATTCAGCAATTAGGTCTAATAACTCTTTGTACTCATTTAGAATTTTTTCGTGTTCAAGGCCACTTAATTTATAAAGTTGTAGCTCAACAATTGCTTTTGCTTGCACTGGTGTTAAATAGTATTTGTTATCACGAATACCAAATTGTGGTTCAAGCCACTCAGGACGAGCTGCATGCGTACCTGCGCGCTCTAACATAGCGCTAACATTACCTAAATCCCAACCTTGAGCAACTAATTGTTCTTCTGCTTCTTTTCTTGAAGGTGAAGTTTTCACCAACTCAATAATCGGTTCAATATTGGCAAGGGCAATTGATAAACCTTCGAGTATATGGGCTCTATCGCGAGCTTTTCTTAATTCAAAAATAGTACGACGTGTAACCACTTCACGACGATGTAATACAAACTCTTCAAGCATTTCTTTTAGGTTAAATATTTTTGGTTGGCCATTTCCTAATGCCACCATATTAAAACCAAAAGACACCTGCATTTGAGTGAGTTTATATAAGTTATTTAAAACAACTTCGCCGACGTCACCACGTTTGATTTCAATAACCATACGCATGCCGTCTTTATCTGACTCATCACGTAAAGCTGAAATACCTTCAAGACGTTTTTCTTTAACAAGCTCTGCCATTTTTTCAATAAGGCGCGCTTTGTTCACTTGATAAGGCAATTCATGCACAATGATTGTTTCTTTACCAGAAGTTTCATGCACTTCAATTTCAGCACGAGCGCGAATTTTTATTTTACCACGACCTGTACGGTATGCTTCTTCAATACCCGCACGGCCACTAATAATAGCTGCGGTAGGGAAATCTGGGCCTGGAATATGCGTTAATAATTCTTCACAAGTAATATCACTATTTTCTATTAATGCTAAACAACCATTAATCACTTCTGTTAAATTATGTGGTGGAATATTGGTAGCCATACCAACAGCAATACCAGAGCCACCATTCACTAATAATGTAGGAATACGTGTTGGCATAACGGCTGGAATAAATTCTGTACCATCATAGTTAGGTACAAAATCAACCGTTTCTTTATCTAAGTCAGCCAAAATTGCATGTGAAATTTTAGCCATTCTAATTTCGGTATAACGCATTGCCGCCGCGCTATCACCATCAACTGAACCGAAATTACCTTGACCATCCACTAGCATATAACGCATAGAGAACGGTTGTGCCATACGAACAATCGTGTCGTATACAGCAGTATCACCATGCGGGTGATATTTACCTATTACATCACCAACCACACGAGCCGATTTTTTATAAGCTTTGTTCCAATCATTACCTAAAACATCCATTGCGAATAATACGCGGCGATGAACAGGTTTTAATCCATCACGCACATCAGGCAACGCACGCCCAACAATAACGCTCATAGCATAATCTAGATAGGAGGTTTTTAACTCATCTTCAATATTTACTGGAACTATTTCTTTGGCCAGATCTGACATAAATAGACGTTTCCCTTAACTTAAAATGTAACTTTAAAATCACACGATTTTTATTATTATCTTTTCATAAAAAAGATGTAAATCAACGCAGCATACTAGCACAAATTTGAGTGATGCCAAACTGCTTTATTCGCCCAATAACAAGGAGGTGGGGTGTCATAATAAAAGTGGTGCTAAAAGCAGCACAATTCACGAATAATTGATCTATTTCGTTTCTTTATTCATTGTTGCCTCTTTGCTTAATTACTGCTTTCGTTTAGAATCATGTCAATCAAAAATCAACCAGACATATCCACGACTATGACCACGACAGAAATTAATGATGAGCCTAATGTAAATGAAGCTGAAATTGAAAAATTTGAACAAATAGCAGGTCAATGGTGGGATCTATCAGGTGACTTTAAACCTTTGCATCAAGTAAACCCATTAAGAGTACAATTTATTTGTCAGCACATGAGTGAACAACAAAGTGAACTTTTTTCTAAAAACGTAATAGATGTAGGTTGTGGTGGCGGTATATTGTCAGAATCTCTCGCTAAACTTGGCGCAAATGTTACGGGTATTGATATGGGCAATGAACCCCTTAATGTTGCTAAGTTACATGCGCTTGAATCAGGCTTAAGCATAAACTATGAAAAAATAACAGCCGAAGAAAAAGCACTACAATGTCACGAACAATTTGACATGGTAACGTGCATGGAAATGTTAGAGCATGTGCCTGACCCAGCGTCAATTGTTAACGCCTGTGCAAATTTAGTAAAACCAGGTGGTTTAGTGTTTTTTTCCACGTTAAATAAAACCATAAAGTCTTACCTTCTTGCTATTTTGGCTGCGGAAAAAATATTTAAATTAGTACCTGATGGCACGCATGAACATGAAAAGTTTATAAAACCTTCTCAGCTTATTCAGTGGGCCGCTGAAAGTGGATTAAATTGTATTGATGCTAGCGGTATTCATTACAATCCTATTTCTGAAAATCATAAGCTTACCTCAAGCTTAGAAGTTAACTATATTTTATGTTGTCAAAAAGTATAATGCCCTCACAGCGTTCTACAGCGCTGCTTAATACTTAACATAAACAGCTGTATTTAAAAATAATTTAGTAACTTTTTATAATAGTCGTTATTGCTATATAAGGATGAATGACTACCTTCAGCAATAACCTTTCCTTGTTCCATAACCACAATTTTATCCATTTTATCTAACATCAAAGGTTTATGCGTAATAACCACTAACGTTTGTTGTTGCGCCTTTACATGGGTGAGGATATTCGTCATTATTTGTTCTTCGTTACGCCTGTCTAACCCTTTCGTTGGCTCATCTAAAATAAGCACTTTGGCGTTACGAAGTAATAGCTGAGCTATTTGTAATTTCTGTTTTTGGCCACCTGATAGGCCAAGCCCAGTAGAACCTAACCAAGTGTTGAAACCATCTGATAGGCTATTAATAAAATCCGTTAAATTAACTAATTCGCACACATGATACATTTCATCTAACGTCACATCTGCTTTAGCTAAACGTAAATTATCTGCAATACTGGCATCAAAGAGATGACCTTGTTGGCTCATTAAAGCAATATGTTGTCGTAAAGATTCATGATCTATCAAACTTAAATCACTATCAGCTATAGTAATTCTACCTTTATTACTCACTTTAGTAACATCGTTTAATATTGTACTTTTACTCACAAACGCTGCACCTGTAGGCCAAAATCCCATCAACAAGTTGACTAAAGTTGATTTACCTGCACCACTTGCGCCAATAATCGCTATTTTTTCGCCAACCTTAATCGATAAATTTATATTAAACAAACTCGCTGTTTCTTGTTCTGGGTAACTAAAGGTTAAATTTTCAAAGTGAATATCCCCCTGTTTCACACATTGCAATCCCTTACCAACAAGTCCTCCTTTTTCACTCAGTGTTTGTGTTGGTTTTTCTTTATCAATAATTTCAAACAATCGTGCAGCACTGGCTAAACTTTGCGGCAATAACTGTAGAGCTAATGGCATGGTGCTAACACTTTCAAAACTAACCAGAACTAACAAAAGTATTGCCACTAAATATTTAATATCAATTGTATTCGCTGCTACTTGAGGTAATAAAATAATTAAACAGGCTAATGCTGAAAAATGAATAAGTAAAAATATTAACACATTGGTAGCCGCGTTAATTTTTACTAAACGATACCTTAGATCATAATATTGCTTTGTCATCTTTGCTATTGAGCGCTGGTAAGGAATAGCGACTTGATAAACTAACAAGGTTTTAATCGCATTAACGCCTACAATCAAGGCTTGCGTAAGTTCACTTTCTAAATTAACTTTTTCTTTAGCTAGCCCTGCTGAAGCCAAATAACTAAACATTGGTAAAATAAAAGCGACTAATAATAGTGCAACTAACATTACCCAAGCAATAGTTGAAGATAAAATAGCTAGGGCATAACAAATAATTGGTACCGAAATAAAAACAACAACGATAGGTAATAAAATTCGCAAATAAAAATTATCTAAATTATCAATATCTTGCTGGAGTCGCGCTAACAAATCACCTGAACGTAAATCAACACGGTAGTAAGGCAGTAAAGGTTCAAGCTGTTGATAAAAATAATACCGTAAATGTGATAACGCATTAAATGTCGCTCTATGTGTTAGCATACGTTCTGTATAACGACCTGCTGTGCGCACTATTGCCAAAAACCTAATAATGGCTGCTGGCGTAAAGTAATTAACAGTTATACCTGTTACACCTGCTACCGCCATAAGCGTAATAAACCAGCCTGATAGGGCTAATAAACTGATATTCGCTAAAATAGTCATTACAGAAACTAATGCACCCAGCAACATTAAAGGCAATTGCGGTTTAAATAAGCCAAGTAAACGGAAAAATTCTTTCATCTAAATACTCACCTGCTGGGCATAATAACCATTATGCGATAAAAGCGCTTGATGTGAACCTGATTCAATTATTTTACCTTGCTCAAGTACTATAATTTCTTTAGCATCAATCACTGTATGCAAACGGTGCGCTATAACAATGACTAGATGTTCGGCTGCATAAGCTTTGATAGAGGCAGTAATAATTTTTTCAGTTTCTTGATCAAGGTGACTAGTTGGCTCATCAAGAATCAATACATCAGGTTTATGATAAAATACTCGGGCTAAGGCCAAACGCTGTGCTTGGCCACCTGAAAGCCCTGCTCCCGATTCACCAATAACACTATCAACACCTTGTTCTAATGTATTAACAAAATCGTTTAACCCCGCGTTTTTCAGCGCCTCAACTACTTGATGTTGATCGTAATTTTCTGACAATGCGATATTAAACCCTAATGAACCATGAAAAATTTCTACTTGTTGTGATATCCAGCCACAATATTGTAACCAGTTATCACGGTTTTTAGCGGTTAACGCATTATTGTTTATCAGGACTTGACCTGAACTTGGTTGAACGAAGCCTAATATCATATCCACCAAGGTTGATTTTCCCGCCCCACTTTCGCCAATAAGCGCATACAAGCCTTTAGAAGAAAATTGTATATTGATTTGGGACAATGTATTGCTACGCTCAGGGTAAGCAAAATCAACTTGCTGTAAACCAATATTGAATGGCGCTGTAAATAGTTGTGTGGAAGCATTTTTTATTTGCGGTTGGCTAAGAACTTCAACCAGATCTTCTGCTGCAGTAACACCAGCCATTTTGGCATGATATTGAGTACCAAGTTGCCTAAATGGCAAGTAAAATTCGGGAGCAAGCAATAATACCCATAAAGCAAATACATAGTCTACATCGCCATAATACAAACGAAAACCTAATACCACTGCAACCAAAGCAATTGAAATTGAAGCTAAAAACTCTAAAACAAATGAAGAAAGAAAAGCGACTTTTAAAATCCCCATTGTTTCATCACCATAATCATCACTAATTTTTTTTACCGCAGCGATTTCCCTTCGTGATGCATTAAATATTTTAAGTTGTGTTATACCTTGAATAATATCGAAAAAATGACTACTCATGCGCTGTAGTTTCGCCCAATGCGTTTGATTTAAGCGTTGTGCTTTATGTCCTATTAGGATCATAAAAAAGGGTACCATTGGCGCAGTAAATAATAAGATTAATCCAGATTGCCAATCAATGGGAAACACAGCAATAAGTATAGCGAGAGGGATAACAGTGCAATAAGCAATAACAGGAAGATACCCAGCAAAATAATCTTCTAATGAATCAATCCCCTGATATAATAACTGCCCTATTTTAGCCCCACCTTTCGCTTGAGTGTATGAAGGGCCCAGTTGTAATAACCTATTTAGTATTCGCGAACGAATATTGGCTTTAATATCCATAGCCCCACGGCGGCTATAACATTCACTAAGATAACCTAATAGAGCACGACAAAAGATGATAAAACTAATAGCAATAATTGCTAGCGTAATGTCTGAGAAGTAACTATTGGAGAATAATTCCTGCGTAAAAGTATCATTATCAAGCAATTTAGATGTATTTAAATCATCCGTTATCGCTAACTTATCTTGTGGAAATATCACCAAGTTTATTAGGTAGGCAAACATTGCTGTTTGCACTACCATTAAAAGACCATTCACAGCCCCGAAAGCAATAGCACGACTTAATTTGCCATGAGCATATTTTTTTTGAGATTTAAGCCAATGATTAACGTGTTTTTGTTGCTGATCATGCTTCTTTCTCATCTTAATCTACTTTTCAATGTGCTTTATGGCTTATCTATTAAGCATAATACTTCAGCGTTTGAAATATTGTCATTCTACGATATGGCGACTTGTCGGTATCAATAATTAATCATCGCTATTTTGATCTTTAGAAACATTATCAACATGCTGTTGCATTTCGTACCACATCACATTGATAATCCCCAATGACACTGCGAGTAATACACCCAATATCCAACTAAAATACCACATAATATATTCCTCTTTTTGTATCCATTTTATTCACTTTACTAACCTTACTTAATAGTATTTATTCAGTATTAATAGGCCGTGTGATTATTTTGCTCAATTTCAGCTATAGTTACCGTGCGCCACATTTTTTTATAACACCACAAAGTATAACCAAGAATTATAGGCGTAAAAACGCCAACAACTATAAACATAAGACCTAATGTTGTTTCGCTAGAAACCGCGTCCCACATTAATAAACTATGGTTTGGTTGACTACTTGATGGCATAACAAACGGAAACATAGCAACACCAGCGGTCAAAATAACACTAACAATAGTTAAAGAGCTGCCGACAAAAGCAAACACTTTGATTGACGTAGTTTTATTCTTTTTACCTAATAAATACGAAACAAATAAAGGCATAACAATTCCCATAGCAGGAATTAACCACAAAATAGGTGTTCTTTCATAATTATTTAACCAAGATCCCGTAGCTATAGTTACTTCTTTTGTTTTTGGTTGTGCCTGTGCCATCGTATCAATAACACTAGTAACTATGTAACCATCAATATTTTGCCAAACCATTACACCCGCCCCACAAAAAGCAAGCGACAAAACAATAGCGACAATACGACCGATATTAACGGCACGTTGCGCAACATTCGCATCAGTTCGCATAACTAACCAAGTTGAACCATGCATTAACACCATTGCCACACTTACCACACCAGTCAACAGCGTAAACGGTGTAAATAATGAGAAAAATGAGCCTGTGTAGGTTACACGCATTAATGAATCAAACCCAAACGGAACACCTTGTAGTAAGTTACCAAAAGCAACACCAAAAACTAATGGCGGTACCATAGAGCCAACAAATAAGGCTTTATCCCAATTATTCCGCCATTTTGGCGTTTCAATTTTACTACGATAATCAAAAGCAAGTGGGCGTAAAAACAAACTGAATAAGGTTAACATCATGGCAAAATAAAAACCGCTAAATGCTGTAGCATAAACTAGTGGCCATGCAGCAAATAACGAAGCTCCTGCTGTAATAAGCCAAACTTGGTTGCCATCCCAATGTGCACCTACCGTATTAATCACCACCCGACGTTCAACATCCTTTTTCGCAACAAAGGGTAATAACCCTCCAACGCCCATATCCATACCATCAGTAATTGCGAAGCCAATAAACAGAAAACCGATAAGACCCCACCACAAAAACTTTAATGTTTCGTAATCAAACATAATACTTCTCCTTAAAAATTCTGACTGCGAAGACCAGAAGTTAATGCTGAACCTTGCTCAAAATGATAGCGTCCTGTATGTAATGCGCTTGGACCTAAGCGAGCAAATTTAACCATTAAGTACATTTCAATAATAAATAAAATAGTATAAACAATGATAAAAGCGACAAGAGAAAATAACACATCACCGACAGCTAAATCTGAGGTAGATAAGAAAGTTGGTAACACTTCACTAATTGCCCATGGTTGACGCCCAAATTCAGCGACAAACCAACCTGTTTCAATAGCTACCCAAGGTAAAGGTAAAGCAAAAAATATCGATTTAAGTAACCAACGTTTTTGTTCAATTTGACGTTTAGCGTTATAGTAAAAAGCTAAACCAAATAGTAATAACATTATAAAACCTGAAGCAACCATCATACGAAATGCCCAAAAAACAGGGGCCACCGGCGGTGTAGAATCTTTAACTGCCATTTGAATTTGCTCTTCAGTGGCGTCTACAACGTTTTCAGTATATCGCTTAAGTAGTAATCCATACCCAAGATCATGCTTGGTTTCATTAAACCTAGCCAAATTTTCAGGTGTCTCTTCGCCATTGCGTAACTTAACTAAATACTCATACGCGATCATACCGTTACGTATTCGAGGTTCATGTGCTTTTTGTAAATCACGTAAACCAACCACTTCTTCGTCTAGCGAGCGAGTAGCTATAAGCCCTAAAGCATAAGGAATTTTAACTGCATAATGCGTTTCCATGGCTTCATCGTCAGGCATCCCCACAATAGTAAACGCTGCTGGTGCCTCTTCTGTATGATATTCAGCTTCAATGGCGGCAAGTTTTACTCTTTGTACTTCACCCACTTCATAACCCGATTCATCACCCAATAATATGACAGAAAGGATAGCAGCAATACCAAAGCCTGCCGCAACAGAGAAAGATCGTTTGGCAAAGGCAACGTCTCTGCCTTTTAGTAAATAATAACTACTAATACTTAAAACAAACATTGCCCCTGCAACATACCCTCCTGCTACGGTATGTATAAATTTAACTTGTGCAACTGGGTTAAATATAATTTCGCTAAAACTAACCAGCTCCATACGCATAGTTAGGTAGTTAAATTCACTACCTACAGGGTTTTGCATCCAACCATTGGCTATTAATATCCATAAAGCTGACAGGTTTGTACCTAATGCCATCAGGAAAGTGCCCAATAAATGTTGTCGTTTACTTAAACGTTCCCACCCTAGGAAAAACATCCCGACGAAAGTAGATTCAAGGAAAAAAGCCATTAACCCTTCAATTGCTAGTGGCGCACCAAAGACATCACCAACATAATGCGAGTAATATGACCAATTGGTACCAAACTCAAATTCCATTGTTAGGCCTGTTGCAACACCAATGGCAAAGTTAATACCAAACAACTTTCCCCAAAACTTTGTCATGTCACGATAGATCTCGCGGCCAGTCATAACAAAGACAGCTTCCATAATAAATAGAATCCAAGTTAACCCTAAAGTTAAAGGAACAAATAAAAAATGAAATAACGCAGTAACAGCAAACTGCCACCGAGATAGTTCAACTAGAGTTTCACTGATCATATTAATAAATCTCCTTGCTATGCTTGTGCTGTGTGCTACTTTTTTTTACGCTTGAAATAAAAATATATATTGTAAGTGTTAATCAAAAAGCGACCATTTCTTAACTGTTGAATAAGTAATCAAAACATCAGTTATTCAACCACTTTTTACGAAATCGATGAGTGTTAGCGCAATAGTAATTAGCGATAACTGAAAATAAGATAGAATCTAGTGTGTTCTTTGAGTCGTCATCCATAATTCATACCTTACGTTATTATGCCTTACGCCTTACATTGTGTAGTAGTAACAACTAAATTAGATAAACTTAATATAACTTAAATACAAGCTTAACAACACAAGAATTACAATGATTAAAACTGATTAGTGTAATCGGAAAAAACGATTGATAATATAGTGAAAGTAAATTCAATTTCTAACTTTTAATTAGCTTTCCTAGTTAGCAAAGATCTTTAGAAATTATTAAATTATTTGTTTGCCTGCCTCTTTTTTACCCAAGTTGTTCAAACTAAAAGCAACATTATAACCATCTGTTTTATAAGGATATAATTTTATATATTACTAATAAGTATATAAACTTGTAAAAATTAATTAAAATAATTTCATTTAAAAATTTTTTTTCAAAAAACGATTGATTTTGGTAAGTTACTAAAGCTTTTAACGTTACTAGGTTAGTCGTTGCTAACCTAACGGTGACAAATAAAATTATAGTAAAATTTAGCGCTTTTTATATCTTGCAATAAAGACAAAACCTCACTATCTTGTGTCTATCTTTATAAAAAACCCTAGATGTTGTGTACTCCACATAACTAGCATATTTTTTAAAAGTATTTAGAAAGTAGAACTAATTAAACACTCTTTAGCAAAACATATGTTATTCATGCTAAAGAAAACAACCATAATTTACACCACAGGTCTTTCATGAATAATAAGCTTTTTGTTACCAAACGGAATGGCGAAAAAGAACCCATTGATTTAGAAAAAATTCACCGAGTTATCGCTTGGGCTGCTGAGAACCTTGAGCATGTGTCAGTTTCTCAAGTTGAATTAAAATCACATATTCAATTTTATGATGGTATTAAAACGGCGGATATTCATGAAACTATTATCAAAGCCGCTGCTGATTTAATATCAGAAGAAACCCCTGATTATCAATATTTAGCTGCTAGGCTTGCTGTGTTTCATCTGCGTAAAAAGGCATATGGACAATTTGAGCCCCCCTCTCTTTATAAACATGTTGTTAATATGGTTGAGTCTGGTAAGTATGACCAACATTTATTAGTAGATTACGACGAAAGTGATTTTGAGCATATGTCGTTATTTTTAGATCACAGCCGTGACCTAAATTTCAGCTACGCTGCGGTTAAACAACTTGAAGGTAAATATCTTGTACAAAACCGCGTTAACGGTGAAATTTATGAAAGCGCACAATTTCTGTATATTTTAGTCGCAGCCTGCTTATTTGCTAAATATCCCAAAGCAACTCGCTTAAGTTATGTTGAAGGCTTTTATAACGCCATATCAACCTTTAAAATATCATTACCTACCCCGATTATGGCTGGGGTTCGTACACCAACTCGTCAGTTTTCATCTTGTGTGTTAATTGAATGTGATGATTCGCTTGATTCCATAAATGCTGCGTCAAGTGCGATAGTGAAATATGTTTCTCAACGTGCTGGCATTGGTGTAAATGCTGGGCGTATTCGTGCATTAGGTAGTACTATTCGTAATGGTGAAGCATTTCACACGGGTTGTATTCCCTTTTACAAACACTTTCAAACAGCCGTTAAAAGTTGTTCACAAGGTGGTGTTCGTGGTGGCGCAGCAACATTATTTTACCCACTGTGGCATTTAGAAGTAGAAAGTTTACTGGTACTTAAAAATAACCGTGGTGTTGAAGAAAACCGTGTACGCCATTTAGATTATGGTGTTCAATTTAACAAAGTTATGTATCAACGTTTGATTAAAGGTGGTCATATTACATTATTTAGCCCAAGCGATGTGCCTGGACTTTACGATGCTTTCTTTGAAGATCAAGAAAAATTTGAAGCACTTTATATTCAATATGAAAATGATGATTCAATTCGTAAAAAGCGTATTAAAGCTATTGAGTTATTCACCTTATTTGCCCAAGAACGTGCAAGTACAGGCCGAATCTATCTACAAAATGTTGATCACTGTAATACACATAGTCCATTTGATCCTAGTAAAGCGCCTATTCGTCAAAGTAACTTATGTTTAGAAATTGCTTTACCTACTAAGCCAATGAACGACGTTAATGATGAATCAGGTGAAATTGCATTGTGTACCTTATCTGCATTCAACTTAGGGGCAATAGAGTCACTTGATGAATTAGAGCCATTAGCTGATTTAGCCGTACGTGCACTTGATAGTTTACTTGATTACCAAGACTACCCTATTCCTGCTGCACGTAATGCTAGCTTATCACGTCGTACTTTAGGTATAGGTGTTATTAATTATGCCTATTATTTAGCAAAAAATGGCTTATATTACTCAAATGGTAGTGCCAATAATTTAACTCATAAAACGTTTGAAGCTATTCAATACTATTTATTAAAGGCCACTAACGAATTAGCAAAAGAACAAGGTGCCTGCCCTAAATTTGATGAGACACGCCTTGCACAAGGTATTTTACCTATTGATACCTATAAAAAAACTATTGATGATATCACGGGTGAACCATTACATTTAGATTGGGAGTCTTTACGTACAAGCATTCAAAAGCATGGTGTGCGTAACTCGACCGTTTCTGCATTAATGCCATCAGAAACATCATCTCAAATTTCAAATGCAACTAACGGAATTGAACCACCACGCGGTTTAATTAGTGTTAAAGCAAGTAAAGATGGTGTACTAAAACAAGTTGTGCCTGAATATTTAAAACTTAAAGGTAACTATGAGTTACTTTGGAATATTCCGAGTAATGAAGGTTATTTAGAGCTTGTAGGGATTATGCAAAAATTTGTTGACCAAACTATTTCTGCCAATACCAACTATGATCCTGCAAAGTTTGAAGGTGGAAAAGTGCCAGTTAAACAAATATTGAAAGATATTTTAACTGCCTACAAACTTGGCGTAAAAACCATGTATTACCATAACACTCGTGATGGCGCGAGTGATGACGTAGAAGTTGAAGATGATGGTTGTGCTGGTGGTGCTTGTAAAATTTAATACTTGAAACGGTATATTTCTCAAGTAATTTACAATCAATAATCAAACAATAATCAAACAATAAAATCATATGAACCTAGTCATGTTACTGGGTTCTTTATTGCCCACTATCTTAAGAGCAATTTAAAGACAAAATAGTAGCAATATATTAAGGAAAAATGGCTAATGACGTACACCACGTTTAATCAAACACCCAATAATGCTTTACTCGAACCTATGTTTTTAGGTAATAGTGTTAACGTATCTCGCTATGATCAACAACGCTATGTTGCTTTTGAACGATTAATTGAAAAACAACTTTCATTTTTTTGGCGCCCAGAAGAAGTAGATGTATCGAAAGACAGATCTGACTGGCAAGGATTAACTGAATCTGAAAAACATATTTTCATTTCAAATTTAAAATATCAAACCCTGCTTGATTCAATGGCAGCACGTTCTGTTAATGCTGTTTTGCTCCCCTTAGTTTCTTTACCTGAAGTTGAAACATGGGTAGAAACCTGGGCCTTTAGTGAAACCATCCATTCACGCTCTTATACGCATATTCTCCGAAATTTATTTACTGAACCTGGCGAAGTCTTTGATGATATCATCGTTAACCCTGCTATTTTAAAACGCGCTAGTAGCATTGCTAAATACTTTGATGACGTGATTTTAACAACCCAATTATTACAATCGCAAGGTGAAGGGAGTTACGAGATTGACGGAAAAACAATTGCAGTAAGCACCCGAAAATTAAAAGAACGTTTATACCTTGCTGTTTGCTCTGTTAATGCCCTTGAAGCAATACGATTCTACGTAAGTTTTGCCTGCTCTTTTGCTTTTGCTGAGCGAGAATTACTTGAAGGTAATGCAAAAATAATAAAACTTATTGCACGTGATGAAGCACTTCACCTAACGGGTACTCAACATATATTGAATCTTTGGATGTCAGGAAAAGATGATCCTGAAATGGCCGAAGTCAGTAAAGACATGCGTCAAGCAGGTTTACAAATATTCCTCGATGTTGTCGATCAAGAAAAAGAGTGGGCTCAGTATTTATTTAAAGATGGATCAATGATTGGCTTAAATGCTGAAATATTAAATCAATACATTGAGTACATATCAAATCAACGTCTTATATCGATTGGTTTTGATGCGCCGTTCAACATAAAAAGCAACCCGCTACCATGGATGAATGCGTATTTAGTCAGTGATAATGTACAAGTTGCCCCACAAGAAACTGAAATATCAAGTTACTTAGTTGGACAAGTTGATTCGAGCATTGAAGCTGATGACTTTGATGATTTTGACTTATAATAGTATTTTAATACCCTGTTATGCCTGCCTTAACTAAGCCTTCGGAGCTAACACCACAAATTAGCGCCAATGGAAAAACAATAGCGTTTACGGAAAAGAAGCAAACCCTATTAGAATGTTTAGAGCAGGCTAAAATCGAAGTGCATTATCATTGCAGAGACGGATTTTGTGGTGCTTGTCGTGTTACATTAACATCAGGAAAAGTAAGTTATCCCAACGGCGAACCTTTAGCTTATGTAGGCGAAGATGAAATTTTACCTTGCTGTTGTATACCTATTACAGATATTAGTTTAACCATTGAATAACTAAGGTAGGCTTAATACATGCTTATCTCACGGCTATCTCCTAACTTCATGGTTCAATTTACTTGCAATAAACTAGTTATTCATTTGAGGAAAGCGCCTTTTGCTCTTTGTACAAAGCACGCTCAAGCCAATAATCAACACTGACATAACGTCCTGCGCCCATAAACAACAAAGCTAATAACATAATAAAATAAGTAACAGAAAACTCAATACCATTATTTAACATCACAACACTACCTGAAGAGGTTATATAATCATAATTGGTATGCTCTTGTAATACTTCTTTTACAATCCCCAATTTATTTGAGGCTTCTATCACGCGTTCATTAGCAAAAGGCGCATTAGGGTCAGTTATAGCTTGCCAACCGTTGTCCCAATGAACTGTTCCTGCGGCAACAATCATAGTAATCATCAACGGAATTGAAAACCATCTTACGGCAACGCCAAAAAAAAGTGCTATCGCACCAAAAAATTCAGTCGCGGTAGCCAAAATAGCCATCAAAAAAGGAAATGGTAAACCTAAACCCCACTCAGTATTTCCAAACCATTCAACAATACCCTCAAAGCCTTCAACTTTCTTAGTGCCTGCCATCCAAAAAACAGGCACTAAGTACATCCTCAACATAAAAGGTGCTAAAAAATCAAGTTGCTGGGTTTTATTTAGTAAGGTATGGATTTTTATTAAGTATGATTTCAAAGTTTACTCCTTGCAAAAACTATTTAAAAAAGCGATATATTAAATAGTAATTTTTAGATAAATATTCGTTAGTGTAATTATTTGATGCTACCCAAGAAAAAAGGTTACAACTTTTTGAAAGAACATATTATTGAAAATCGGTCTGCTTAGATTAGTAAACTCACCATTATTCAACAATATGCTTTTTATAGTAGGTTATCGCTAATTAAGTGTATTGACTATTGAGTTTCAGTTTCACATTAAGCTTAATTTAGCTATAAGGCCAAACCCAATCATTAACTTCGGGTATGTCTACGCCGTGTTCATGGGCGTATTGGCAGCATTCAATTTGACGGTCTCTAAACAATTGTTTTGCATGTGCTCCAGCCACTTTCAAGCTAGGTACACGGTTAATTACATCTATGGCAAGACTAAATCTGTCAATTTGATTTTCAATCGCCAACTCAAGCGGTGTGTTTATATTGCCTTTTTCTTTATAGCCACGTACATGCAGGTTTTTATGATTATTGCGTTTATAGGCTAAACGATGGATTAACCAAGGGTATCCATGAAAGTTAAAAATTATAGGCTTATCTAAAGTAAATAAACTATCAAAATCATTATCAGATAAACCATGGGGATGCTCTGTTTCACTTGTTAAACGAAACAAATCCACCACATTAATAAAACGCACTTTTAATTGTCGAAAATGCTCTCTTAGTAAGGCTGTTGCTGCTAACGCTTCTTTCGTTGGTATATCGCCGCATCCTACCATGACAACATCAGGCTCATGACCTTGGTCATTACTTGCCCAGCTCCATATTCCCAAACCCTTAGTACAATGCTTAATGGCACTATCCATATCAAGGTATTGTACGTGTGATTGCTTATCACAAACAATCACATTGATATCATTCTCACTACGCAAGCAATGATTTGCTGTTGAAAGTAAGCAATTAACATCAGGCGGCAGATATATTCGGGTAACGTCGGGATTTTTATTAACAACAAGATCTAAAAAACCGGGATCTTGATGCGTAAAACCATTGTGATCTTGACGCCAAACGGTAGAAGTAATTAATAAATTAATAGATGAAATAGGTGCGCGCCAAGACAATTTTTCGCTGATAGCCAACCATTTCGCATGTTGGTTAAACATAGAGTCAATTACATGCACAAAAGCCTCATAGGTAGCAAAAAAACCATGTCGTCCAGTTAGCACATAACCTTCAAACCATCCTTCAAGAGTATGCTCAGATAACATTTCTAAAACACGACCATCAGGACTCAGTTCTCCACCATTATCATCTTCAGGTAAATATTCAGATAACCATAACTTTTTACTGACTTCATAAATGGCTTCTAATTTATTTGATGATGTTTCGTCTGGTCCAAACACTCGAAAATTATCATGATTCATCCGCATAATATCACGTAACATTTCACCTAACGGTCTAGTGTTCATTGCATTGGTTTGTGCAGGTTTATCTACTTTTGCGGCATAGTTTTGAAAATCGGGCATCCGTAAATTTCGTTTTATTAAACCGCCATTAGCATGAGGATTAGCACTCATACGTCGTAAGCCTTTGGGTGCTAGTGCCTCTAATTCAGGCATTAACCGTCCCGTTTTATTAAATAAGCTATCGGGCTGATAGCTTTTTAACCATTGTTCTAACATTGCAAATTGTTCTGTATCAGAAAGTACTCCTGTTAAAGGCACTTGATGCGCACGCCAAAACCCTTCTACTTTATTGCCATTAACCTCTTTTGGTCCTGTCCAACCTTTAGGAGAACGTAAAATGATCATTGGCCAATGCACACGTGATGCTTTACCTGATGTGCGTGCCTCTTTTTGATGAGCACGAATGTCTTTAATGCAATTTTCCATTACCTCTGCCATGCTTTGATGCATCAGTGTTGGATCATTCCCTTCGACAAAGTAGGGTTTCCAGCCATACCCAATAAATAAGGCTTCAAGTTCGTCGTGTGGAATTCGTGACAATAATGTTGGATTATTTATCTTGTAACCATTCAAATGTAAAATAGGTAAAACTGCCCCATCGCGAATAGGGTTAATAAATTTACTTGAATGCCAAGACGTTGCTAAAGGCCCTGTCTCCGCCTCGCCGTCTCCCACAGCAACTGTTACAATTAAATCTGGGTTGTCGAATGCCGCACCAAAGGCATGAGATATACTATAACCAAGTTCACCTCCCTCATGAATAGAGCCCGGTAGTTCAGGAGTACAATGACTACCAATCCCTCCTGGAAATGAAAACTGTTTAAAAAGTCGTTTCATGCCAGTAATGTCTAAACTCACATCAGGATAAATTTCAGAATAAGTACCTTCTAAGTACACAGGTGCTAATACACCTGGCGCCCCATGTCCTGGCCCTGCAAGAAATATGGCATCAAGGTCATATTTGTTGATAAGCCTATTCATGTGAATATACATAAAGGACAACCCAGGACTAGCGCCCCAATGCCCTAAAAGCCTTTTTTTAATATGTTCTCGGGCTAAAGGTTGCTGTAATAAAGGGTTGTTTTGAAGGAAGATCATGCCTGCGGCAATATAATTACAAGCTTGCCAATAAGCGTTAAGTTGATGTAATTCATTGTCTGAAAGTGGATTAGTATTTTGCTTTACTTTGTTCGAAATTTCCATTTAAACACCACACATTATAATTTTCTATTCATTTAACAATACGACATAATCACTCGTAAATCATCTATTATATGCATGATGTGTGCGTTTATTTTTTAAGCGTTATAGAACTAGTTTCTGTCCATATTTCATTGTTATTAGCATGGTTAAGCAAATTAAAATACAGCTAAAGAAAAACATCCTATTACTTGAAAATAATTCACACAAATAACATTAAGCAGACTTAAATTTTATTACCTCGGTAAATAAAAAATCATAATGACACAAAAAATAACAATAGCCCAAAACACTTTAACAAAAAACTTAATTTTACTGCGTTTACTATGTGGATGTTTTACTGGCAATGCCATACCACAATGTTGGCAGTGGCTATCAGTCGCTTTATTTTTACCCTGACAATAAAGGCACTTTTTCACTTCTTCATTCATCCTAAATTCCTTATTGAGAGGTCAATTGATGATATAACTGAGGCAAACGTAAAGGTAATTGTTCTGGTCTTAAAATAACAGTAAAACCATCAGCCCCAAAAAGATAAGGTAGGTATTCTTGTGCATCTGTATCTATGGTTATACAAAAAGGTTTTATACCAAGGCGTTTCGCTTCGTTAATAGCATTATGAGTATCTTCTATACCAAAACGACCTTCATAGTGATCAATATCGTTGGGTTTACCATCAGTTAAAATGAGCAGTAATTTTTCACTACTTTTTTGCTCATTAATAACTTGCGTTGCTTGTCGTATGGCTGCTCCCATACGGGTATAAAACCCTGGTTTAATTGCTTGAATGCGCCCTCTAACGTGATCAGTGTAATTTTCATTGAAGTTTTTAAGCATTGTAAAACGAACATTGTGTCGTTTCACAGACGAAAAACCATACATAGCAAAATTGTCGCCTACTGATTGAAGTGCCTCACCAAATAATAATAAACTGTCTTGTACAACATCAATAACACGGTTGTCATTATCTAAGTGTGCATCGGTCGACATGGATAAATCTGCCAGCAATAAACAAGATAAATCACGATTATTACCCCGAAAAGATCTAAATAAGCCTTTTTCAGCACTCGGGGTTATTTTACTTTCTACATGAAAGTCTAACCAAGCACTTAAATCAATTTCTTCACCTTGAGGCTGGGCTTTTAACCAATATCGTACACTGCGTAATTGTTCAAATTGTGCTTGAATAAGTTTTGATATTTTTTGTAAACGTACAGGTAGTTTCTCAGCTTTAGCATCTTTTGGTAGCATTGGCTGAAGTAAGCACCGGTCTTCTTCTAAGGTTTGCTTTTTATAATTCCATTCAGGTAATTTTATTCCCTCACCTAGAGGAATATCGTCTTCTGAAGCTGATGGTAAATCAAGATCTATTTTAATCTGCCCACTTCTTTGTTGTTCTTGCTGTTTTGCTAATGTAATTTTATCAAGATCTTCTACCGTGCCTGACATATCTTCATCATCATCGCTATCGTCACAACCGCGATCAAGTTTTGAGAATTCACTCCAAGAAAACAAACTTTCAAGACGAAAAATCATCATACC
The DNA here is from genome assembly GCF_053543955.1 of Colwellia sp. E150_009. Classification (NCBI taxonomy): domain Bacteria; kingdom Pseudomonadati; phylum Pseudomonadota; class Gammaproteobacteria; order Alteromonadales; family Colwelliaceae; genus Colwellia; species Colwellia sp. E150_009. The sequence continues at coordinate 25,182 of NZ_JBHFOM010000027.1, read as the reverse complement.
GTTGCGCTCATCAGGCGAATCAACACGCTCTGCTTCTTTGCGACTAGTTTGAGATTTTTTTACTGAATTTTTTTTCTCTGCTTCATCCTCCCCTTCACTTTCAACCTCTTGATATTCAGGCATTAATACATTATCTGAAGAAGATGATGGATAAAGCCATAAATAGACAGCTTTAGGGGCAAAATTTACCATGGGGAATTCAGTTACCGAACCCGGCGTTACAATAGCATTAACAATGGCTTGTTCCATTTCTTTTTCAGCATCTGGCAATGTGTTTACATCGGGTCTACTCGCCACAAAAGCTTGCGCTAGTCGTGTATAACGGTTACGTAATGCAGGGAATTTTTTTAAAACATCAACCACTAATAGTTGATTATCTGTCGCCCAATGTGAAAAGCGACCAGTATGCTGCGAAGCTAAAACCGCTAGCCAAATATATAAATCATAATTTAAAGATTTGTCATTAAATAGGGCAAGTGATTCAGGTAAACGTAAGCTTTCTTCATCTTGCCAAGCTAAGCTAACCAGTTGCGTATCACCAGAGATTTTTTGCAGGAAGCTTCTACGGCTTAAATATTCTCGTCCTGTTGCAGCTTCAATACGCTTAACAGCATGCCCCCCCAAAGCACGAAAGATCATACCTACTGACTTGCTCACTTCATCAAAAGATACTCGTGCTTGGTCAAATTCAGGGTTTGCCTTTCGCGTAATATATTTGTGCCATAGGCCACCAACCCATTCTTCCATAAGCCTAAAACCATTTAATTAATAAGTAATATAGCAATTGTATCAAATGATCTCACTCTGTGTGTGATTTGGGTCAAGATTACTAAAGTACATTACATGTATTTAAGAGAAAATTAGAATATCGGCAGTTTATGTGCCATAGCGCGCGCTAAATTAAACATACCAACCAATACAAAGCAGGCATGCAAGGTGACAAAATAAAAAACAGTTATCATAACTGACACATCAAACTGGTCTGAAAAAAATATATAAAAAATGGGCGCTACCCCCAACATTAAACCTGCTAATGCTGACACTTGAATACTGCGAATCAAGTGTATTTTATTATAATTTGAAATTTTTTTTGATTTAGCACCATTTAACTTACTTTGAAAAAGGTAATACACAAGAAGCAAAAAACTGCCTAATGGAATAAGAAGTAAATTAGATAAATAAAGGGATTGATAAATAATAGCTGGCTTGTTGTCTTCATTTGATTTCATGTTTACTTACCCCATATATGTATACCGAATAAAGAACTTATACCAAATATATAATGCCTATTATAATAGGAAGTACAATAACATAACCTAATAATAATCGTCGCCACAGTTTAGGCGCATGTTTAAGCTCCATAAAAACATCAATTATTTGCTGGCCTTTTAAAAAAACAATAAATAAAACAACACCAATAAACAAGCTTTTTTGCGCATTAAACGATTCAAATATTGTACCTACATAAACAGAAAGGATAGTTAAAGCTAGTAGCCAAAGCCAGCTTAACGTATTTTTTTTATTCATATTAATTGATGACATCAGCGTTAAATCACATAAATTAAAGGAAATAATATAATCCAAAGCATATCAACCATGTGCCAATAACTTGCACCTGATTCAAACCCTGAAATATTACTTGCGTTATATTCGTTTTTAGCTGCTTTTATCGCAACAAAAATAAGAATTACCATACCTAACAACACGTGCATTAAATGAAAAAAAGTAATCATAAAATACAGCGTGAAAAAGGTATTAGTTTCAATACCAATACCCTGTTCAAATAAAGATAAATATTCCCATATTTTTACACCGATATAGATGCAAGCGACTAACTTAGCAATAATCAATAATTTAGTTGCTTGCATTCCCTTACCTTGATGCATTTTTGCTAACGCAAGCGCAACAAAATAACTGCTGGTAATCAGTGTAAGCGTATTAATAAGGCCAGATGTTTGATGTAACTTTGCCTTTCCTTGGGTAAAAATTTCAGGGTTTAATTGTTCAGAAACAGCAAAGCCAATAAATAAAATAGCAAACACTGTTAATTCAGCTAAAATAAAAAACCACATTGCTAAATCACCCGGTAGACGATTTAGCAACAATGAAGATTGGTTTATTTCAATTTCAGAAGATAGTGCATCAGCACTGATTGTTTTATTCAAAGGTAACTCCAGCCATTAGCCACTTCACATAGTTTGGTTATTCATCAAAATAAATTTTAGCAACATCCATCAACGCTTTCACTGTTTGAGGGTCATCTGATAGCGGCTCAGCTAAACAGCAGCGACAAACATCTAAAACATTCATACCTGTGCTTATCATACGGGCTGCGTATATTAACAAACGAGTTGAAGCAACTTCATCTAAATCATTTTGTTCTAATTTTCGAAGTGCACCAGCTAACTCCACTAATTTAAATGCTAAATGGGCATCAACACCAGTTTCATTAATGAGTATTTGTTGTTCAACTTCCACCGTGGGATAGTCAAAACGTAACGCAACAAAGCGTTGTCTGGTACTTGGTTTCATTCCTTTAAGTAAATTTTGATACCCTGGGTTATATGATACAACCAACATAAAACCTGGGGCTGCTTCAAGTAATTCACCTGTTCTTTCTAGTGGCAACACACGTCTATCATCAGCTAAAGGGTGTAACACAACAGTTGTATCTTTTCGTGCTTCTACTACTTCATCTAAATAACAAATACCGCCTTCTCGCACCGCTCGGGTTAATGGGCCATCTTGCCAATAAGTTCCCTCCGGACCAATCAAATGACGACCAACTAAATCAGCAGCAGTTAAATCATCATGACAAGCTACGGTATATAATGGTTTATTTAATTTTGCAGCCATATGGGCAATAAAACGTGTTTTACCACACCCTGTAGGCCCCTTAATTAGAACGGGTAGCTGATGTTCAAAGGCGTGATTGAACAATGTGATTTCATTACCTTGTTCTTGGTAGAAAGGCGCTTTAGTTGTCATAGTCATTAGTTAACTCAATAAAAATTCTTGTGGGTAAAATACCTCAGCAACCACTAAAGTTCAAATCAGATCGTCAGCTTAATTGATAAGGATCATTGAAAGGTGAAAGTTAGCTTATTTCTACAAGATATAAGCTTTAACTTTTAAAGTTAAGAAAGTTTAGTTAAAATCAATGTATAAGCACCTTCCTTTAAAATAGTTGTAATATGCACGCAATTTTTGAATACATCCCCTTAGTCATTTTTTTTATTGTCAGTAAATTTGTTGATATTTATTGGGCTACAGCCTCATTAATAGTCACTTCTGCGTTACAGATACTATATTATTATGTAAAAAAAGAAAAAGTACCTACTCGTAATTGGATATTTTTTGGTTTAATTGTTGTTTTTGGCGGACTGACTATTTTTTTACATGATGATGCTTTTATTAAATGGAAAGTTACGATAATCAATGAAATATTCGCCTTGACATTACTTATTAGTTACTACGCTTTCAAGAAAAATATTATTAAACAATTTCTTTCAGAATCAATATCTCTACCTGACTCTATTTGGGTTAAGTTAAACTTTGCGTGGGCAATTTTCTTTGCTTTTTGTGGCGCATTAAACTGGTATATTGCTTTTAATTTTGCTTTAGAAACCTGGGTAAACTTTAAAGTATTTGGACTCACAGGCCTTATGTTTGCTTTTTCAATTATCACAATATTGTCTTTAAGTAAGTATATGACTAATGACAGTGATGACATCAGCGATGCAATTGAAGACAGTGTTGAGATAACTTCAAATGTAATAAGCAAACCCCAACATAATAAAGACAATGACAAAATATAGGAAAACTCATGTTATATGTAATTTACAGTGAAGATGTTACCAACAGCTTAAAAAAGAGACTATCTGTAAGAGAGCATCACTTGGCTCGTTTAACTGCCTTACAAAATGAAGGTAGATTATTCGTTGCTGGCCCTTGCCCTGCTATTGATAGTAATGATCCAGGTGAAGCTGGCTTTACTGGTTCTTTAATTATTGCGGAATTTAATGACTTAGCTCAAGCACAAGCATGGGCTGACGAAGATCCCTATATTGCCGCAGGTGTTTATGAAAAAGTTATCGTTAAACCCTATAAAAAAGTCCTTCCTGCTTAATATTAATGCAATAAAAATTAATACTATAAAAATTCATGCGTAAGCTATTCGCCTAACTTTTTATATTTAACATTATCAACTATGCTATTAGCAGCTTAAAAATGCTAATAGCAAGCATGAACATTTCCCTATTTTTCAGTAATAAGCATATGACAAATAAAATATTATTATTAAGTGTTTTTATTATTTCACAATACCTATTATCACCCATTGTATTTGCTCAAAATTCAGTAGACGAATGTGAAAAAATGTCTGCAACACCAAAGAACCAATCTCGTTGTTTGGATAATATAAAAGCAGAGCTTGACCGAAAGTTACAAACATGGGTAAACAACCATGTTTTTAATTTAGAAGAAAAGGTGTTATCAACAGGACGCTACGCTGCATTAAAAATGTTTAAACGATCACAAAACGATTTTATTACTTTTCGTGACAATGACTGTCGATGGCAATATCTTGCCATATCTCCAGGTAAAGGAGCTGAGTTAGCATATAAAAAATGTTATATTAATGTAACACAAAGTCGTATAGATGAATTAAGTAAAATTCCTTAAAAGCATTGTTGATTGTTACAAAGAAATAGTATTAATCTTACTTACTCATTTGAGTTTGAGCCTGCTCTATTTCTTGCTCTACGCTTTCCTCATCACTTAGCAATACAGCTAGCCAACGCCCGCCCTGTGAACTTTCAAAACCAATTTTTAATATCATGGTTAAAGGCACACTTAACAACATCCCTACAGTTCCTAATAACCATCCCCAAAAAATTAAAGATAAAAATACCACAAGGGTAGATAAACCAAGACCTTTTCCTAAATACCTTGGCTCAACCATATTGCCCATAATCATGTTAATAGCAACATAACCTAAACCAATAAAGCCAGCCTCGGCTAAACCTAGCTGTAAAGCAGCAAGCATTACCGCAGGTACGGCCGCAATAATAGAGCCAATATTAGGAATGTAATTTAACAGAAAAGCAAACACGCCCCACAATAAATAAAAATCTAAACCAAAAATCCAAAGCATAAGAGATACAATACAACCTGTCGCAATGCTTACCATAGTTTTGATAGCAATATAATGATTAACTGATTCCAAAAAACGTTCAATTTGTTTTAAACGCATTTCAGGGTCGTCTAGTGCAAAATGTAACTTAAGCGGAAAAGAAGATGCTTCAAAAAGCATAAAAATAACCGTGAGTATAATCAAAAATAGGTTTGCCATTACCGAACCAAAACCACTAAGCATATTAGCTGCCATGCCCATGGCTGCTGCAGGGTCAAAATATTCAAGTAATATAGCTGAGGATATTTGGATATTATAGCTAGCGAGAAAATTTGTAATCCAAGTAAATTGTTCTCTAAATTGCAATCGGTAAACAGGGATAAGTTCAGATAATTCGTTTAATGATTTACCAACTAAACCAGCTAAAGATAACGCTATTGTGACAAAAATAACAATAACTAAAATGACAGAAATCGCTTTAGGAATTTTAAACTGACTGGCTTTAGCCACAAGTGGGTTACAAATGATAGCGATAAACAAAGATAATAAAAATGGCACCAAAATATGTGCTGCGGTTTTGATGCCTGCGAATATGATAAATATAGCCGCAACAGTAACAAAACCTTTTACTAAAGAGCTATTTTTAGCTAGTGAACCCATGAAAATTAATCCTTACGTACTTGTCGCACCAATATACCTGAAATCCATAGTATTCACTAGCTAGTAAAGTTGACTTTACTTATACAAATTAACTTATGTAATCTTCCTTAATAAACCTTGCGTATTTTGTTGCATGGTTTGCGCAACCATAAGGTAACCAATACTGGCTACAAATGTTGCACCACTTGCTGGACCAAGCAGCCATATATAGGGATGCAACCTTCCGTCAAGATTAAAAAGTTGTTGCTGTATAATCAACAAAGTAATATCACTAACAATTGCAGCAACCAAACCAGAAATAGCACCTAACAATAAAAATTCATATAGTGTCGCTAACTTTATTAAGCGCCCTTTAGCACCCAATGTACGCAATATCACAACTTCTTGCATACGTTCAGCCAAGCTCGCTTGCACCTGAGAAATAAGCACTAAAGCACCACTGATCAATACAATAAATAAGACAAAGCCAATAGCTAAAGTGACCTGTGAAATAATTGACTGGGCTTGTTTCATTTGCGCTTTAATATCTATCATACTAACTGTTGGGTAACGTTGTAATAGTTGACTAATATCTTTAATATTTTTTTCATGTAACTGCGCAGCACTAAAATAAGTAACGGGCACCTTTCCTGCCATGTTAGGACTTAAAATCATCACAAAATTTGGCTTGATGTTTCCCCAATTCACTCGTCGAAAACTTGTCACTTTCACATCAAATTTTTGTTCATTCACTAAAATAGTTAAGGTATCTCCTAACGTTAAATCTAAGTCATCTTTCCAGCCTTCAAATACCGAGACTTCGATTACATCGCTATCTTCACCTACCTTTTCATTGGTATTAGAGAACCATTCGCCTTCTGTTATTTCATTACCTTCGGGTAAAGTATCTAACCAAGTTAAATTAGGTTCTCGCCTTACTCCTTTCCGCGCATCTTTAGCATTTTCCTCACCTTCTTGTTTTGACATTCGTCGAGCAAATTCTTCACCATTAACGGCATCAATTCTGCCATTAAAAACGGGATAGAAATCTTCGTGTATAATGCCTTTATCTTCAAAAAATTGCTTTATAGGGGCCACTTCTGCTTTAGCAATATTAATAATATACATATTCGGTGCATCTGCTGGTATTTGCATTTGCCAATCTGAAATCATGTCATTTTTTAATACGACTAAAAACAACATAAGTTTGATTGCTAAAGCAAAACTGATCAGTTGAATAGCATTTGCATTCGCTCTTTTTTGTAACGTTGCAATTGCTAAAGACCAGCTTGTACCAGGTCTAAGTCCTAATCGACGTCCTGCAGAGAAAAACACTCTTGAAAGCCCAAACAAAAGCACAATGACTAATAAAGTTGAACCGAACAATATTAGTGTTGTGATCATTTCTCCACTAAATAACCACATCAAAACAAAAATGGTAAGTAATGATAACGTAATATGAATACGGCTTAATGCTAATGAATCGCCCAAGTTACGACGTAATACGCGTAGCGGTGGAATATCAAATAAATCTAACAAAGGTTTTAGCGAAAACATTAAGGCACACACAAGGCCAACAAAGCATGATAGCAACCAAGGCCGAATACCAGATGGTGGTAACTCTGTTCCCATAAATTTGGCTAAATATCCGCTCCCAATATATTGCAGTAAAAAACCGATAGCTAAGCCAATAGCGATAGAAAACAATGTGACTAAGCTCAAATGAAGTAAATAAATATTTCGAATAGTGGTACGACTGCCACCTAACGTTTTCATCATAGCAACAGGGTCATACTGCCGTTCACAATAACGTTTAGCAGATACAGCCATCGCTACAGCGGCTAACATAATGCCAAATAAACCAGCTAACAGCAAAAAGCGCTCTGCCCGTTCTAAATTATTTCCTAACGGTGATTGTCTGTCTTTAATGCCTTCCCAGTTTTGATTATTTTTAAGTTGTGGTTTTAACCAAGCATAATAATTTTTAATTTCCTGCTCTGTGCCAGCAAAGAGTAATCGATGAAACACCCTACTGCCAGCTTGAACTGCTTTTGTTATCGCAATATCGTCATAGTTAAGTAATACACGTTTATTACCTGACAACGAAAAAAAAGGGGCGTCTGGCTCGCTAACCAACACTTTACTAATTAAAAACGTTCCAGCGCCAAGCTCAACTTTATCGCCAACACTGACATTAAGAGGATAAAACAGCCCTTCACTTAACCAAACAGAACCAGACTTAGGTCCGCTATCAACTTCATATGCTTGGCCTGATAAACTGTCTTTAATAGTGATTTTTCCCCGTAAAGGGTAAGACCGAGTAATGGCTTTTACGGCACCTAAAACTAACGCATCATTGGCAAATAGCATGGTATCAAAAAACAACATCTGCGCGGTTTTAAGGCCTTGTTCTTGCGCTTTATTCAATATTGCTGGTTCAAAAGCATGGTTACTTGAAAGCCGCCTATCTGCCGCAATAAAATCACTACTTTTTTGTTCAATATTCAAACCAATGCGTTCGGTTATTGACGATAAACTAAACACGGTTAGCACAGCGAGTGCGATAGCAGCAAAAATAATTGTTAACTCACCGCGTCTAAGCTCACGTGTAAACAACTTTAGTGCTAAATTAACCCACATGAGTAGCATCCCCATTACTAATTTTTTCAAGCTGCCCACCTTCAATATGAAGAATAGACTGACATTGTTTCGCTAACTGCTCGTCATGCGTTACTAAAACTAGGGTTGTGCCATTTTGTTTATTTAAATCAAATAACAATTTTTCAATTAAATGACCATTTTTACTATCAAGATTTGCAGACGGTTCATCAGCAAAAAGTATTTTAGGGGAACCAATAAATGCACGTGCAATAGCTACCCGCTGCTGTTCTCCTCCAGATAGTTGTGAAGGGTAATGTGATAATCTACTTGAAAGCCCCACTTTTTCTAATAAGGCTAATGCTTGTTCTTTAGCATCTTGCTTACCTGCAAGTTCGGCAGGCAACATAACATTTTCAAGTGCGGTTAAGCTTTGCACTAACATAAAAGATTGAAAAACAAAGCCTACCTTTTCTGCCCTAATACGTGCTCTATCTTCCTCATTAAGGGTACTTAACGCATCACCGTCTAAATAAATTTCACCTTCACTAGCCACATCTAACCCAGCTAATAAACTCAATAATGTTGATTTACCTGATCCTGATGCCCCGACAATAGCAATAGATTCACCAGACTTGACAGAAAAGTTAATATCGCTAAGGATAGTAAGACTGCCTTCATACGTATTTACACGTTTGCTTAATCCTAAAACTCTAATAACATTCAACTGAGAAAGTACTGACATGACACGTTTTTTCCTATATTTAGCTTTTATAATCACACTAATTTGCTTCTCGTTTACAACATTAGCTAAAGATAAAATATTACTTATTGGTGATAGCTTAAGTGCAGGCTATGGATTAGAGCAAGCACAAGCTTGGGTTCATTTGTTACAAAATAAGTATGATGAAAACGATACTGATATTCTTTTAATCAATACCGCTATTAGCGGACAAACCACTGATAATGCATTATTAAAAATAGATACATGGCTTAAAACATACCAACCTACGCATGTATTGATTGAACTTGGCGGTAATGACGGTATCCGAGGGTTTCCAATTTCATTATTACAAAAACATTTAACCGAGCTAGTTACTAAAAGTCAAGCACAAGGCGCAAAAGTGGCTTTAATGGCGATTCAAATCCCACCTAATTTAGGGGTTAGGTATACAACAATGTTTGTTGACAGTTATCATAAAGTTGCACAGAAAACTTCAGCCTACCTTATGCCCTACTTTATGACTCAAATTGCAATAAATGCAGACTTAATGCAAAACGATAACTTGCACCCAAACGCAAAAGCCCAGCCTATTATTAGAGATTTTATGTACCAAGAAATTAATACATGGTTGAAAAATTAAAATGATAACAATATAAAAAAAAACAACTTAATGGTATGCTAAGCAACTAAATTTTATAGTTTAAATTGTTACAGCTTGCTATTTAAAAATAAACTTTTCCTTAACATGCACATACATTTTCGCAACATATCAGAGCCTAATTATGGATTTTATTTGGATTTTTTTTGCTTTTCTTTGTGGCCTAGCAGCCAAATCAAGTTCTTTTCCCCCCTCTATTGGTTATCTCTTAGCTGGTTTTGCATTAAATTTCTTTGGTTATCAAGCTGATGATAGCTTATCTATTTTAAGTAATTTAGGCATTACCTTGATGCTATTTACTATTGGTTTAAAGCTTAATGTGAGCAGTTTATTCAAGCAAGAGGTTTGGTTAACAAGCTCACTTCATACCATTAGTTGGCTAGTTGTCACCATTATTATTATTAAATTACTAGCGATATCTGCACTGAGTTATTTTTCAGGATTAGATGTATTTACCGCAGGCCTTATTGCCTTTGCATTGAGTTTTAGTAGTACTGTATGTGTTATTAAATTATTAGAAGAGAATGGCGAAATGCGTACTCGTCATGGAAAATTGGCCGTTGGTATATTAGTAATACAAGACATTGTAGCTGTTAGCTTTTTAGTATTTGCTACAGGTAAAACACCTTCAATTTGGGCTTTAGCATTATTACTTTTATTTGTCTTAAAACCTTTAATTAATAAAATTATAGACCACGTGGGACATGGTGAATTATTACCGTTAGCAGGTTTTTTTATTGCATTAGGCAGTTATGAATTATTTGAATTAGTCAATATCAAGGGCGATTTAGGTGCATTAATTATTGGCATGTTCCTTTCTTCACATGCTAAATCAACTGAAATAAATAAATCATTATTAAGTTTTAAAGATCTGTTTCTTATCGGTTTCTTTTTATCTATCGGCTTCAGCGCAATTCCTACTTTAGAGATGCTAGGTTTAGCCATATTACTTGTTTTGATTATCCCTATCAAATTTACCTTATTTTTCGGCATATTAAGTCTATTAAAAATTCGTTGTAGAGCCGCTTATTTATCTGCTTTAGCGTTAAGTAATTTTAGTGAATTTGGGTTAATAGTTGCTGCTATTAGTGTCGCTAATGGCTGGTTAAGTAATGAATGGCTTGTTATTTTGGCATTAGCCGTTTCAATGTCATTTATTCTGACTACTGTTTCATATCGTTATGCCCACACCTTTTTTGCACACACTAAAGGGTTTTTTCATCAATTTGAACGTCAACAACCTCTGGCTGAAGATATTTTCTGTCAACCCTCTAAAGCTCCTATTGTTATTATAGGATTAGGTCGTGTAGGTTTGGGAGCTTATAAAGCGATAACAGAGCATGGTGACAAACTTGTTTGGGGGTTAGATGCTGAGCCTGAAAAAGTGACATGGCTAGCAGAACAAGGCATAGAAGCTTATAACGGTGATGCTGAGGATGCTTTTTTTTGGGAGCGTATAAACTTATCTAACATTCACCTTGTTTTACTCGCTCTTCCCAAAGTGATTGATAGTATGAGCATAACCGACCAGTTAAGGTCTGCTGGCTACCGAGGTAAAATAGCGGCAATAGCACGCTACGATGATGAACCTCTGCAATTAGAAGAATTCGGAATTGACAAAGTGTTTAACTTTTACAATGAAGCAGGTGTTGGTTTTGCAGATGAAAGTATGGCATTGATAGAAGATAGTAGTATTAAAGCCTAAAAACACCTTGTGCATAACCTGTGACAAACCTATTAACAAAACATGTTAAAGTTGTTGAAAAATATTTCATAAAAACATAATTTGTAAAAAATAACCTAAAAAAACCTTTTTATTCAACAGACTAAAAAACAAACAAAAATAATTAGCGTTAATGTAATTTTACACTACACTTAATTGTTACAAGGAATCACTCTTTAATATATAGAGTTTGTGTGAACCGAGTAATTATTGCGATGTTATTATAAATATTTTATGGATAAGACCATCGCTAATATATTACGAGTAGCAGTAGCTGGTAATCACCATATTTCCTCTCTATGCATTTTGCAATAGAGAAATGCTCGCAGCAACTTAACTTAATATAAATATATTAAGTTAATTAATCAGTATTGAAAATTGAATAGCGCACGGCTCAAACCCCTTTGAGCCATTCCTTTAAGCCCAAATTTATCGTTTGGGCTTTTTTTTTCATAAAACACCTATAACTTAAACAAGCGGTTAAAGTTATCGGTTGATAACTTAGCAATGTCTTCAACTGATTGACCGCGAATGCTGGCCAAGTGCTTAGCAACTTCAACCACATAAGCAGGTTGATTTTCTTTACCTCGATGCGGAACAGGCGCAAGGTATGGTGCATCGGTTTCAATTAAAAACTTATCATCAGGCACAAGCTTAGCAACTTCTCTTAATTCTTTTGCATTTTTAAACGTTACAATACCAGAAAAAGAAATATAAAAACCTAGTGCTATTGCCTGCTCAGCCATTTCCCAAGATTCAGTAAAACAGTGCAAAATGCCGCCTACTTTACTTGCTTCCTCTGCGCGTAACATATCAAGCGTATCTTGCTGGGCAGAACGTGTATGAATAATCAATGGCTTATTAAGTTCACGTGCTACTTTTATGTGCTTTTTAAAAGAATCTAACTGTATGGCCTTAGTTTCTGGCGCATAGTGATAGTCTAAGCCTGTTTCACCAATAGCAATGACTGCGGGATCATCTGATAAGCGCCGAAGCAGATCAATATCGACTTCATCTTCTTGATTAAGTGGGTGCATACCGCAAGAAAGTAAAACATTATCAAACTGTTGAGTTTTCGCCACCATAGCAGGAAAGTCTTTTAAAGTAACGCTTACACACAAAAGTTTATTTACTTTGACCTCTTTTGCCGCTTGTACAACATTCGCTAGGTCATCTTCATACAGTGACAAGTTAAGCCGATCTAAATGGCAATGTGAATCAATAAACAACAGAACACTCCAAAATTAATACATTATAAATAAAAAAACCCATAAATGGGCTAAGTAGAATAGTACTTAGAAGTAATACGTTACATTGTTAACGTTGGCTCTGATGAATTTAGTTGCCGAGCTATAGCCGTTTCAATTTGATGCCGTATTTTATCTGGATCACTTGTAAAACTCACACCTATACCAGGAGGTGTGCCATTTTGTGCACCTAATGGTGTTAACCAACATACTTCACCCATAATTAAAGACGGTTCTAAAGAGTCTGGTAATAATACATTTAATTCAACTTCTGCACCTAATTCGAAATGTTTAGCTGTTCTGATAAATAAGCCTCCTTCTTTTAAAAAAGGCATATAAGCTATGTATAAGTCGTGTTCAGAATGAAATTCAATATTAATTGGGATCAAACTAGGTCTCCTGCGTGTTTATATTAGTTTGCTCAATTTCATCACTTATCTTCAGGATAAGTTGCTCACAAACAAACTGTTTGTTTGCTTGTACATAAGATTTTGTTACTTTACACCCATTAATGATAACTTTATAGATTTTATTCAATAGTTCAGCACTTAAAATGGGATAATTTACAGGTTCTGTTGTACTAATAAATTGTTTTCTTAACAAGTTAACCGTCAATTGCTCTAACCAACGTAATCCGTGTTCGTTTTTCAATAGTTGGTCAAGTAACTGTAATGCTGTTTGCTGGCCAGTAAGAAAGTTAAAGTAATCTATTTTAAAGCTTTCGAATGCTTCATTTAATACCTTATCTGTTAACTCTGGTAACTGAGTAATATTAGTAAAAGCATTATTCACATTAAACTGTGTTTCATTACGTATTAATTGATTTGATATATTTTGCAATAATGTTTGACCAACATTGGGTTTAATATTAATAACCCTACACCGACTCACGATTGTCGGTAATAATATGTCGATATCACTAGTTAATAATATAATAATACTATTTTCATTGGGTTCTTCTAGGGTTTTCAATAATGCATTAGCGGCTGCAATCGTCATTGTTTCAGCATTTTCAATTAATACTGTTTTGAATTTACCTAAATGCGCTTTTTTTTGCAAAAATAGGTTAGCATAACGAACATCGTCAATCCCTAAATTATTTTTTTCGGCAATTAAACTCAGGTGATCAGGATAGGTATTACTCTGCATCAACAAACATGTTTTACATACACCACAATGTTGTAAAAAAGTAACCTCATTATTCATTATTTGTTGTGGCTGTTGACAGCTTAATAAATGTAATAACCACTGTACAAATTCAGATTTACCCGACCCTGTAACGCCATTAAGAAGAATTGCATGGGGTAAAATATCACGACCGTATTGATCGCTAAATATCTGCTGAGATGAAAGTAACCAAGGTTGCATTTTAATTATCTATACTCTGTGGAAGCGAACTGAATCGATACTTATCAATTAACGTATCTATAATTTTTATTACCTCTTCTAAAACTTTTTCTTTCGATTGTGCTGCATCAACAACAGTAAATTTCTCAGGTGATTGAGCCGCTTGCGTTAGATAACCATTCCTAGCTTTGATTAGAAAATCTGACTTTTCATCTTCTAAACGGTCAAGCCCCTCTCCACGACTACGTACTCGTTTTAGCCCTTCTGACGGTTCTAAATCTAAAATGATATTCATGCTAGGGCTAAAGCCGTTTAATGCTAAATTATTAATTTTAATGATAGTATCTAAATCAATACCTCGAGCAAAGTGCTGAAAACTAAACGTGGCTGCGTCAAATCTGTCTGATAGTACTATTTTGCCTTTTTCTAGTGCTGGAATTATTTTTTCTTGAATATGTTGCGCACGCCCAGCACCAAACAACATAAGCTCAGTCATAAAAGACATTTCTGGCGTTGAGGGATCTAAAATCACATTTCTAATTTTCTCACCAATAGGTGTACCACCTGGTTCTCTAGTAAGTACAACATCAAACCCTTTAGAAACAAGGTAATTTTCAACACTTTTAATAACAGTTGTTTTACCAGCACCATTACTGCCGTCAAATACAACCATAAAACCTTTATTCATCGTTTTCTCAATTTAGTAAAGTATGTTTACAAGCATATAATAAACAAGATTTTTATTCATTACTTCTCTGTGTTTTCAAAAAGTCTCTAACCGTCGCATTATGCGCTTTTAATGTTTTACTAAAAATATGTTTGCCATTGCCATCACTAACAAAGTAATAATAATCACTTGTTTTTGGGTTAAGTGCCGCTTTAATTGCTGATAAGCCAGGCATAGCAATGGGGGTTGGCGGTAGACCATTTATTCTATAAGTATTATATGCTGTTTTTTCTTTTATATGGGCTCGGGTAATATCCCCTTGATAACGTTCACCTAATCCATAAATGATAGTGGGGTCTGTTTGTAATCGCATGTTCTTAGCTAATCGATTAATAAATACAGAGGCTATTAATGGCTGTTCAGGTATGTGGCTAGTTTCTTTTTCAATAATTGATGCCATGATCAACGCTTGGTAAGCTGTTTCATAAGGTAAAGCAATAGCTCTTTCTTGCCACAGTACATTCAGGGTGGTTTTCATTGCGTTATGTGCACGTACTAAAATATTAAAATCTGTAGTGCCTTGAGTAAAAGCATAGGTTTCAGGAAAAAACCAACCTTCTGGATTTTTTTGTTCAATACCTAAGCGTTTAGATATTTGCTCACCATTGAACGACGTTAATGTATGGGTTAATTGAGGTTGATTTTGTAATTGCGCAATTAATTGATTAAATGTAGTCCCTTCAACAATGGTAAAGCTAAATTGATGTTCTTTTCCCTGAGTAATAAGTGCTAAGAGGTTTTGTAAGCTTATATTTGGCACAACTTGATAAGTTCCAGCTTTGATTACGACTTTTTCAGGGTATAAACGCGCATAAGCTCGAAGCCAAAAGCGATTATTTAACCACTTATTACTAACTAATCTTTTTGAAAAAGAAGCAACGGAAGTGCCTTGTTTAACGGTAAACAATTGCTGTTGTGTAACCTGTAATGGTTGATTCATGTTTTTTTCTAATAAAAGAAAAAACACTAACAACAAAGCAAGTATGCTACTAATGCAAATGGAAAGAATTTTTTTCATTAAAAAGCCATTAACTCACTATTATTTTGCTATCGTTTTATCATTAATTTCATCCCGAATAGCTAACGGTAAATCTATTGACAATAAACGTCCATTAAAATTAGCTATTGGCATTACGCCCATCACACTGTTACAGATAAACATTGATTGAGCCTGAGATATCTCATTTACAGAAAGCGCCTTTACCATAGCACTTGGGTAATGTTTTAGAATAACTTGACGCATAATACCGTTAATACCACTTAGCGTTAAGTCAGGTGTATATAATTTTTTATCTAGGCTAATAAACACATTCGCACTCGTCGCTGAAATCACATCATTATTTAAGTTACTCACTAATAAATCATCTTCTGTTCTTATTGACAGTTCATTCCTCAATAACACTTGCTCAAGGCGGTTTAAATGTTTATAACCTGCAAGCATAGGGTTAAGCCCTATTTTTTGTTCACTTAGACCCAGTGAAATACCATTAAGAACTTGTTCATCATACTGTTTGGGGTAATCATGTACCATAATAATTAAATCATGGCTGTTGCACGGTGAGCGCCCATACCCCCTTCCCCCAGCTTTCGCTGAAATAATAACTTTAAGTACGGCTAAAGCATAGCTTTTGGCTGTAATGGCTAATTGCTTTGATAATTGACTTGAGGAAGGAGACGTAATACCTAATTTTTTACAGCCCAAAACTAATCTGTCGATATGTTGTGCTAAATATTGAACGTTACCGTTAATGATTTTTGCAGTAGTAAATAATCCGTCGCCATAAGCAAGACCACGACTTTCAATATCCATATGATTTTGTTGTATTCCATTAACGCAGCAAAACTTCATAACGTTATCTCTTTAATTATTGGAAAAAGAAAGTAACAGAAAAAAAGCCTGATACTTGCATCAAGTATTCAGGCTTAATTATATAATTTCAAGCGACTTTACATCTTTTTGAATATCAATGAGCCATTTGTTCCGCCAAAACCAAATGAGTTACACAGAACGTAATCTAAATGAATATCACGAGCCCCACCTTTAATATAATCTAGATCGCAGCCTTCATCAGGATTATCTAAGTTAATGGTAGGAGGCACTGAACCGTTGATTAACGCTTGTATACTAAAAATACTCTCAACAGCTCCCGCTGCGCCAAGTAAATGCCCAGTCATCGACTTTGTAGAGCCCATCATTACATTATATGCATTAGTACCAAAAATTGATTTTACTGCATTGGTTTCAGCAATATCACCAGCAGGTGTTGAAGTACCATGTGCATTAATATAGCCAATTTGATTTGCATTAAGTTTGGCATCATTGAGTGCATTTTGCATTGCACGTGCTGCACCAGCACCATCAGCTGGTGGCGAGGTCATATGATACGCATCACCACTCATACCAAAACCGACTAATTCAGCATAAATTTTTGCACCACGCGCTTTCGCATGTTCGTATTCTTCAACAACCACAACGCCAGCACCATCACCTAAAACAAAACCATCTCTGTCTTTATCCCAAGGACGAGAAGCAGCTTGAGGGTCATCATTACGTTTAGATAAAGCACGAGCAGCGCCAAAGCCCCCCATACCTAAAGTTGTCGATGCTTTTTCAGCACCTCCAGCCACCATCACATCAGCGTCGCCATAGGCGATCATTCGCGCAGCATGACCGATATTATGCACACCACTTGTGCAAGCGGTGGTAATAGATATATTAGGACCTTGTAAGCCAAACATTATCGATAAATGACCTGAGATCATATTGATGATGGTAGAAGGTACAAAAAATGGCGATAGTTTTTTAGGGCTACCTGTTTTTACCATTTTTTCATGATTTTGTTCAATTAAACCTAAACCACCTATGCCTGAACCTACGGCGACCCCAATACGGGGTGCATTTTCTTCTGTCACTTCAAACGCTGAATCTTTAATTGCCTGTACACCAGCCGCAACACCATATTGAATAAAAAGATCCATTTTTCTGGCTTCTTTCTTTTCCATATAGTTTTGTGCATCAAAATCTTTCACTAAGCCAGCAAATTTCGTGCTGTATTCCGTGGTGTCAAAATGATCAATATTACTAATACCACTTTTACCAAGCAGTAAGTTTTCCCAAGTAGCCTCAGGTGTATTACCTAACGGGCTAAGCATACCAATACCGGTAACTACAACACGTCTCATTGTGTTCTACCTCAAAAAGATTAAATAGGAGATATAAAAAAAGCGGTCACTTAAATGATAAGTATACCGCTCTTTCTCAATTACATTTTACGGTTATGTTTCTCAACATAACCCATCGTTACTTATCAACAATTACTGATTAGCGTTAACGTAATCGATTGCTGCTTGAACTGTAGTAATTTTTTCAGCTTCTTCGTCAGGAATTTCAGTATCAAATTCTTCTTCTAACGCCATTACTAACTCTACTGTGTCTAATGAATCAGCACCTAAATCATCAACGAAAGATGAATCAGTTTTAACTTCTGCTTCACTCACACCTAGTTGTTCAATAGTGATTTTTTTTACGCGTTCTTCGATAGTACTCATTTTTTTTCCTTTACTTACTGAAAGTATATTTTTTCAAATTGCGTGTAGTGTATTCGCCAAAAGCTTGCCATGCAAGCCTAAGCGATTATTTTTTTTTGTGGTCTAACCTGTTTTCACCACAAAAAAATTCATATATAACAACGAAGCCCTTAATTATAAAGGCTTACACCATGTACATACCGCCATTAACATGAATTGTTTCACCCGTAATATATGCGGCAGAATCTGAGGCTAAAAACGCAACTGTGCTCGCAATTTCTTCAGGTTTACCTAAACGATTTGCTGGCACTTGAGAAAAAATGCCTTCTTTTTGTTCATCTGTTAACGTTTTTGTCATGTCAGTATCAATGAAGCCAGGCGCTATAGTGTTCACAGTGATGCCACGAGAGGCAACTTCACGAGCAAGTGACTTAGTAAAACCTAATAATCCAGCTTTTGCAGTAGCATAATTAACTTGCCCAGCATTTCCCATAGTACCAACCACAGAACCGATATTAATAATTCGACCATTACGATTTTTCATCATGGGGCGAATTGCAGCTTTGCTAACTTTAAAAACAGAAGTAAGGTTAGTATCTAAAATATCTTGCCATTCATCATCTTTCATACGCATAAACAAGTTATCACGCGTGATACCAGCATTATTTACTAAAATATCAACTCCACCATGCACTTCTTTAATTGCAGTAAAGACCTCAGCAATAGAATCGTCACTTGTGACGTTTAAGACCAAACCATTACCAGCACCTAAATATTCAGCAATTTTTTCAGCACCATTAGCTGATGTAGCTGTGCCAATGACCGTTGCACCTAATACCTTTAGTTGTGTTGCAATCGCTTTACCAATGCCACGACTAGCGCCTGTTACAAGGGCTACTTTTCCTGTTAATGAAAACATACTATTTCCTATTGATTTTTATTTCTTCGTTATTTATAAATAAACGGATAATTACTAGCTTGCTTGTGTTAACACTTTCGCTTGTTCTAACGAATCAAGCGTATTTAAAGATACACAGCTAATAGATTTATTAATACGCTTTGCTAACCCCTGTAATACTTTTCCAGGCCCTACTTCAACCATTTGAGTAATACCTTGCTCGCCCAATTGGCTGACAGTTTCGCTCCAACGTACTGGGCTGTATAATTGTTTAACTAGAGCTGCTTTTATTGCTTCTCCGCTAGTTTCGATAGACACATCAACATTGTTAACGACATTAATGGTAGGTGTGTTAAAGGTAATACTTTCCAAATCAGTCGCTAATTTGTCAGCAGCATCACTCATTAAAGCACAATGAGAAGGAACGCTAACAGGCAAAGGTAATACACGTTTTGCTCCTGCTGCTTTACATAATTCACCTGCTCGTTCAACAGCCGCTTTATGACCCGCAATCACGACTTGACCTGGCGAATTAAAATTAACGGCTGATACCACTTCATCAGCTTGTGCTTGCGTACAAGCATCAATAATGGCTTGATCTTCTAAACCTATAACAGCTGCCATCGCACCAACACCAGCAGGAACACACGTTTGCATGTACTCCCCACGCTTTTCAACTAATTTAACACCATCAGTTAATGATAACACCCCAGCACAAACAAGCGCTGAATATTCGCCTAGACTATGCCCAGCTAAAATAGAGGGAATAACGTCAGACTCAGCTTGCCAAACGCGCCATAACGCCACGCTTGCCGTTAACAATGCTGGTTGAGTAATATGTGTTTGATTGAGCTGCTCTGCAGGCCCTTGAGCAATAAGTCGCCATAAATCATAACCTAGCGCGTCAGATGCTTCGCTAAAAGTTTTTTGAACAATGGTGTTATCACTAAAATCACTTAACATCGCCACAGCTTGAGAGCCTTGGCCAGGAAATACGAAGGCTAATTTACCTTGTAAGGATATATTTTGCATTTTTGTTGTTACTCTTTTTTATTTATTAGGCTTTTATTAATTACGCTTTTATATAAAACAATGTGGGCGACAATGTAGATGAATAGGTAAACAGTACTATAAACAATTATTGTACTAACAAACCTTGTTCTAAAGAGTTCTTTATTTTTTCAGGTACTTGCCTTTCAACTTCTTTAACTGCCTCTAAAATAGCCGAAAAAAATGCACTTGAATTAGCATTTCCATGGCTTTTTACTACAATACCGCGCAATCCTATCAAACTTGCACCGTTGTACTGGTCGGGGTTCATTGATTTAAACAATTTTTTTAAGCTAGGCTTGATAATAAACGTTAACATTTTAACTAAAATATTTTGTTTGAACAGTGTTTTAGATTTGTCAAACACCAAACGAGCGACTCCTTCACACGTTTTTAAGGCAACATTTCCCACAAAACCATCACAAACTATTACATCGGCTTTATTTGAAAAAATATCGCCGCCTTCAATAAAACCTATATAGTTAATCGCTTTATTTTCAGATAGTTCAAGTGCTGCCTGCTTAATATGATCACTTCCTTTGATAGCTTCTTCGCCCATATTTAGCAAGGCTATGCGAGGGTTTTCTATTCCATCAACTTGTTGAGCCATAACAGATCCCATAACACCAAACTGATACAACACGTGAGAATCACAAAATACATTTGCGCCTAAATCCAGCATAAATACATGTTTATCATCATTATGTGTTGGTAAAGAAGATATTAATGCAGGTCGTTCAACACCTGGGAGAGTTTTTAAGACAAAATGCGCCATCGAAAATAAAGCACCAGTATTACCAGCACTCACACAGGCTTGCGCTTTACCCTCATTAACAAGGTCTAATGCTTTACGCATAGACGAATCTTTTTTAGCTCGTAACGCAAAAGCTGGTTTTTCATCCATTTCAACCACTTCAGTTGTTGGAAAAACAGAGAGTTGTTTATGTTTATCTAATGTTTGTTGAGAAATATTTAATAGGGCAAGTTCTGCTGCAATGATATTTTTATCACCGCAAAGAATCAGGTGCAAATTAGGCAAATAATTAATTGCCATAACCGCAGAGGGAATAGTTATAGAGGGGCCTTTATCGCCCCCCATAACATCTAACGCTAAGGTTAGTATTTTTTGACTATTCAAGCTTAACTGTAGTAGCTATGAGCTTAAAATAGGGAGTTAAAATGTAATCGCTTATTTAGCGATTACTTTAACGCCTTTGTAAAAGCCATCGGCTGTTACGTGGTGACGACGATGCGTTTCACCAGATACTGGATCTACTGATAAGTTTTCTGCTGTTAAAGCATCATGTGAACGGCGCATGCCACGTCTTGAACGAGACTTTTTGCTTTTTTGAACTGCCATGAGTTACTCCTAAATCGGGTTATTAGTTAAATTGCTTAATGCGCTTAACTATTTAAGTTGTTTTAATACGTCAAATGGGTTCGGCTTCTCAAGCTCTTCTGGCAATTCACCCCAAACACTATCAGCATCAGCTGAACAGTCTTCGATTTCATGCCTTGGAATTAATGGAATTGCGAGTAATAACTCTTCTTCCACTAGATCTCGCAAGTTTACTTCACCATCTTCATTTAATTCTATTACATCATAATATGATGGAATATTCATCGCGGCTTCTTCATTTTTTGCAGGACTGAAAACAAAATCTACTTTCAATTCAGTATCAAAAAGTTCATTGCACCGCTGACAAGTTAATGCAACTAATGCCGATGCTGTACCTGACATTACTGTCAAACCACGTTCATCCACATCAAACTTAACACTAACTTGAACATGCTCGCTTCGCATTTCGCTGACAGCAAGCAGTCGAGTCATTTCCGACACGTTAAAAATACCTTCACACACAAGCCTACGTTGTGCGCTTCGGGTTGGGCTAATTGTTATCGGAAGCTTAAGATTCTGCATAAGGCGCGCATAATAAAGCCCCTAGCGGCAAGTGTCAAAAGAAAATTAGCATATTTCATTTAAAAACGATAGATTGACCCAATAATAGCAGCTAAATAATCATTTTTGTTATATTTTGTATCAAAAATGAGCAACTGATTCACTTATA
The DNA here is from genome assembly GCF_053543955.1 of Colwellia sp. E150_009. Lineage (NCBI taxonomy): Bacteria > Pseudomonadati > Pseudomonadota > Gammaproteobacteria > Alteromonadales > Colwelliaceae > Colwellia > Colwellia sp. E150_009. Next base: position 2,840 of record NZ_JBHFOM010000027.1, on the reverse strand, counting down.
TCATTTATTTTAAGGATCTTTATGAAAACCTTAGTTTTAGGCTCTACCTCGCCTTTTCGTAAAAGTATTTTAGAAAAGCTTAACTTACCTTTTGAATGTGCTAAACCTGATATTGATGAAACAGCGTTAGTTAATGAGTCACCACAAGCGTTAGTTGAACGATTAGCCATTGAAAAAACAAAAGCTGTTGCACATAAATTTTCAAATGCATTAATTATTGGTTCAGATCAAGTCGCCGTTTGCGATGGTGAAATTTTAGGTAAACCTCATACTTTTGATAACGGCGTAAAACAGTTAACTCAGTTTAGTAATAAAAGTGTTATTTTTTACACTGGTCTATGTGTTTATGATAGCAGTGAAAATACCGTAAAATCATTAGTGGAACCTTTTATTGTACATTTTAATGAGTTGTCATTATCAGAAATAGAAAGCTATTTAAAGGCAGAACAACCTTATAACTGCGCAGGTAGCTTCAAGAGTGAAGGTTTAGGCATTTGCCTATTTAAAAAATTAGAAGGTGATGACCCCAATACGCTTATCGGTTTACCGCTCATAAAATTAGTTGCTTTACTTAAACAACATGGTTTAGACACTTTAAAAGAGCAACACGCACTATAACGTAACATCACGTAACATAAAAGAGTTTACACTCACGCTATGCTCTTTTACTCTTATTACTAAATGATCTATCTGAATTATCATTTATACGGATACTCACACTATTTTCATTGTAAACTAAATTGAATCAAATACATTAAAAATTAAGGAAAAAATAATGTTTAAAAAATATATATTTATATTTTCAACGCTGCTTATCTCTTCAAACGCTCTAGCAAAGTGGAGTCTCATCAATGATGAATCAACGGTTAATTATATTTCTATAAAATCATCAAAAGTAAGTGAGTTAAATCACTTTAATATGCTTAACGGAACATTAAATGATAATGGTTCGCTATCTATAGATATCGACTTAGCAAGTGTGGAAACCAATATTCCAATTCGTAATGAACGTGTAAAAACAATACTTTTTGAAACGACCTCTTTTACCAAAGCAAATATTCTTGCCAATTTAGACCTTAAAAAGCTTAATGCGCTTAACATTGGTGATACCTACACTAACCCAATTAAATTCAAATTATCCTTGCATGGTGTATCAAAAGAAATCACTGCCAACATACGCGTTGTAAAACTAACGAAAGATAAATTGCTAGCATTCTCATTAACCCCAATCATTATTGATGCTGAACAATATAATTTAGCTGAAGGTATTAACAAATTACGTGATATTGCAAAACTTCCATCAATCAGTACAACAGTGCCTGTTTCGTTTAGCTTAATCTTTGATAAAAAGTAAAGTGATTGAAAACAGTTGGTTAAAACAAGCGACAAAGGAGCACAAACCAACTGTTATTTGTCCTTTTGAATGACTTAATACTTATTGAGCTTTATCCCCAAAGGCTTTACTGCGATTACTCGAACCTTATATTGACGATGTTATTGTCGGCATATCGTTGTATTTATTTCATGCTGAGGGATAAAACTGTATTTGATGAAACTAAATTTTTAAAAGGTTAAGTAGCACAATGGCGTGAGCTTCTCGCCTAACTGAATGAAAAAGAGCATCATATTAATCGTCAAGCCAATTGTTGTTCATGATGATTACTATGCCATGTAGTTCAAGCCACGTTGTCTTGATTAGGCACGCCATTGGTGCGCATTACCTTATAAGAGCAATGAGTAAACTCGTTTACACCTTAACTGAGCCTGAAACTAACTGAGACCTGTTTAACACCAAGTAATCATCCTACTTGAATAGTGCCAGCAAAAGGTTAACCGATGAATGTCTAGTGCCCCTACTACCAAAAAGGATTAAGAAAAAGCAGGCAGTGATGAGATCACACTAAGAGAGCCTCAATATGTGTTTGCCGTAAACGAGCGTTTAATGGCTAACTGACATAACGAAGAAGACGAATTTACTGATTGAAAACAATTAGCTACCTAGCGGTAGCTAACAGAACACTATTGACTATTGACGCGAGATGGGCTCATATGTGTTATATGCAGTTACTTATTACAAGCACAAGCCTTTTTGCCATTTTTTTGATACCACTCTTGGTAATTACCACTTGAACAGGTTCGCTTTACATTAGGACAACTTGAAGCATTGTGACTTATTTTAGTACTTGTAGTTTTTTCAAAAACCTTCCCCAAGATGACATTAGCAACTTGATGACTAACAGGTTGAGATGAACAGCCTGATATAAGGATAATGATTAGTAGTGATAAATACTTCATGCGAACTCCATTTGCATATAACGAGACTGTAGAATTTCTCTATTCTCGAGAAAACACTGCCATTTTGTAAATTTAATAACTAATAAAACAACAAGTTAAAGATTTTAATTAATTTATCATAGATTAATAAGGACATCCAATTAAATTACAAATATTACCAAATGCAATCGATGAACTTTTCTCTATTTTCAAAATAAGGTGTCGATTAGATAGGTTAACTCACCTAAGCTGTCGAAAATGTGAGTATATTTTAGGTTTTTGTAAACGCTAGGTACAGTAAACGGCCAATCGATAATTGATGCTTGGTGGTTTGTTCTTTATTAGTTGATATTACTTTTTAGGCTAATGTTTCTGGTGGTGTTGCCATGTTGGTGTGTAAAACCACGCAGCAGCGTCAATCACTGTGGGCGTGTCATCATTGCTCGCACCATGAGCAAACGCCACTGTCTTGCGGAAACCGCAATTGCCCACAGTGTTTACAAAACACCACGTCACAGTGGCTAACGAGGCAAAAAGCAAAGCGCTTACCCGTTGATTATTTTATG
>NZ_JBHFOM010000026.1:0-57354 GCF_053543955.1 Colwellia sp. E150_009 | reverse complement strand
ATCCTGAGTTGTCTTAAATTATATTGTTCCTTGATAATGCACGTTACTCAATAAAAAGTGTTACCCCCAATGTAAAGGGTAATTTACTGCCCCGTGTCAGAATAAATTCTAACCTACATGGATATTTCAAATTCACTTCAAATTTGACCGTAGATCCCGAGTTGCCTTAAATTATGTTGTTTCATGGTAGCGCACTTCACTCAGCAAAAAGTGTTACACCCAATGTAGGGGGTAATTTATTGCCCCATGTCAGAATAAATTCTAACCTACATGGATATTTCAAATTCATTTCAAATTTTATCGTAGATCCTAAGTTGTCTTAAATCGCTTTGTTTTTAAGATTCACCATCAACCATTGAATCAGTATTTCTTTAAAATCATCCGCATGAGATATAAAAGGCGCATGAGAGGCTTGCTTAAAAATATACACATCACTTTTTGGCGTGAGTTCATTCACTTTTTCTATCACTGATTTCGGCACTAAACTGTCTGCATTACCATACAGGCGCAAAAATGGCTGAGTTACGTTTTGCAATGTGTGTCTATAATCACTGCTTTCTAATAACGTTAAGGATTGATCAAGAGTAGCTTGACTTGCCATTTTCTGTTGAAAAACTAACTGACTAATTTTTTTTATATCTTGGCGAATATGCGGACTTCCCATTGCTTGAATTTTTAAAAAGCCATCAATAGTTTTTTCTATATTCACTTGCAGTTGCTGATGAAACGCAGCAAGTACATTTGCTTTTATTCCTGGCCATATTACCTGAATATTCTCTTCAACTTGCACCTTTTCCTCAATAAATCGAGGTGTACTTGCTACAGTGATCAAAGCCAATACTTTTTCAGGAAAGCGCAACGCCATTTCAGTTGCGACTAAGCCTCCAAGTGACCACCCCACATAAATGGCTGGCTTGGTAATTGTGTTAGTAATGCTCTGACAGATATTTGCTAAGGAATAAGGAGTTATATCTACACTAACATTCACACCAAAACCAGGTAAATCTAACGTAACAACATTAAAAAATTGAGTAAAGTCATCAGGTAAGCTTTCAATTAACGGCTGCCACACAGCAGAATTAAGCCCCCAACCATGAAGTAAAACTAACGGTATTTTTTCACTCGTTTCTAAAGGCTGTAAATCAGAAGAACTGGAAATATTGAGAGTTTCTGCCATGCTCATCTCTAAGGGAATAAATAAATGACGCCCATTTTACAAAACGGATGATAACAATGAAATGGCAAATAATAGAATGGCAAAGAAAAATTCAAAAACTGTATAGGCAGTTTTTATTGTCAGTAGGTCAATGTGACTTATGTGGTAACAATTTAAACAGTACGCCTACACAAGCACCAAGCCTCTGTCAGCAACCCTTATATCACCAAACATTAATCTGTTCATCCTGTTTTGCGGATTTACCACTTTTTAAACAAGAAATAATTCAAAATGACTTACTCAATTGGCCTGCAATAAATAAAGCTTTACCCAACATTCATTTTGATCATTTAATTTGTCTTTCACCTTATTTACCACCATTCACTCAATGGTTACCACAGCTGAAATATCAAGGAAGATTTGAACTGGCTTCACTGCTATCCAATTCACTGGCGCGGTTATTTACTGATGAACTATTAGCAAAATATATATCATCTATTGATCTTGTTATGAGCGTACCAATACACAGCCAAAAGTGGAAAATTCGTGGCTATAACCAAGCTCATTTGCTGGCAAAACCACTCGCTAACTATTTACAACTGCCCTATGATGAAACGGCTTTAATTCGGGTGAAAAACAATATCAGCCAAGTGGGAAAAACAGGTAATGAAAGACGAAATAATTTAGCAAAGGCTTTTAAACTAGCTAAAAAATTACCTTGTCATATTAAACACGTTATGTTGGTTGATGATGTGTTAACAACAGGCACTACAGCCAATGAAATTAGTAAAATATTAAAACACGCAGGTATTAATAAAGTTACCGTGACAACGGCCTGTTTAACACTACCAAAGCCCAATAATTAAGGCACTAATGAATTTATATTTATTAATGCCTTAATTTATTGGCGCACTAAAAGCTTTCGCAAAAAACAAGCTATTTGCCAATAACTTAGCGCTTCCTAACCAATAGCCTCGAAATGCTAAAACATCAGCAGTAGCAATAACACGACCCTTACCATAATCATGGGCAACAACGGCGGCATTATGCGATAAAAGATTAACTAAGTTGTTGTCAGCATAGCCACTCAATAATGGCTCAGCATTGTAAGTTGCTACGGTGATAAAAGATTGCTGTTCTGTATTCATCATTAAAGTGCTGTTTCTAAATAAGGGCAAACTTTTATTGTCATACCCAAAAGCAAGCGGATGTGAAGTATCAAGCGTTGTTTCGAAAATAGCCCCTGCTATGCGCTTTCTTGCACTAAGTTTCTTTTTATCTTGATAGTTGAGTTCACGACTATCAAACAGGTTATCAATTTGTTTTTTATTGATGAAATCAACAAACAATACATCTTCTTTAGTTAACCATTTTGCTGCACGTTTTTGCGCAAAAACAATACCGCCTTGCTTCAGCCACTGTTTTAATTGGCTTATGTTCTTGTCAGACAATCGACTATAATCGCCATCAACCAGTATTAAATGACTATAATTGGCTAACTCTATGTTAGCTAATCGTGAGTGTTCAATAATACTCACTGGTATGTGCAATGTTTCATCAAGATAATAACGAATTTCGCCCGCTTCATATTGCGAAATACCTTCTCCACCTAAAAGCAGCACTTTAGGCTGTGCTAACGAATGAAACGAATGGCTGCCAAAATCGATGCCTTGGCTAGTTAAACCACTCTGGATGGTAAACAGTGAAATATTTTCCTTCGTTGCCAGTTCGGCAAGATTTTCCCGCCAATTTTCAGCTACTTGAATACCAGCTGGAATAATAACCGTGCCACTAGCAAATGTTCTTTCTTGGCCTTTAATTTGGCTAACAAAACTGCGGGTTGCCACTTTAGCTTTAATATTTTTATTTTGTAATTGGTTTAATAATTTTGGGGCCAAAAAATGATGCCATTCAAATGCGTAAGCATAATCTTCATTGCTGGTATTTATTTTACTTACATTAACTATATCGTTAATTGACCAAGCTTTTTTTGCTAACGACAATCCCCATGTACTGTCTAATGCTTGAAAATCAATATTCATTGCCAGTGGCATAGTCCAACCCGAAACATCATAAAAAGTGTTATCAGGGAAGTCTGTTCTTTGCTCAAACAATGCTTGAATTAAACGATACTGACTTTGTGCTAATGGCACATAATAGCTGTTTTCTTTACGATAGTTTTTGCCTTTATAACTGAAATCATCATTCAATTGAAAAACATTAATTTGATGTTGAGATAATTTTTTCAATAATGCATTCAAACGGTAATTATCTTTTGTTTCACTGAACAAATAACCATCAAACTTTTCTTTTTTTGCTTGGTATAGAGCTTGCCGATAAAAGTCTTTTTTATACGCTTTAAGTACATCACGATTTTGCCACGCTCCTTCAATGGTTGAAAGTGATGTTAAAACATGATTTTGAATACCATATTCAAAGGTAAGCAAACCATTAATCGTCTCTTGTTGCATACCTCGTGCGCTAGCCTGCTCAAATAAAATACCTACACCACCATTAATATCGGGGTAAGTAGAGCCTTTACCATAATAGAAATCGTCAAAGCTTTCTTCGCTATAATATAAACGCTGTGCTTTGTCTAATGCCTTTGCATGAAATTTTGCTAACGCTTTAGTTAAGGTAATATTTTGCTTTGGTGTCAATGGGTTTGTTCTACTAGCAATACCAGGTTGAAAGAAATAACTGCTGTTAGCTCCCATTTCATGATAATCACCTACAACATGAGGTTGATATTGATGAAAATATTTTAGTCTATGCTCACTCTCTTTTTGTGTTAACAACAACCAATCACGGTTGAGATCAAACCAAAAATGATTCGTTCTTCCACTGACCCAGCCTTGATGGTGCTCAATATGTTCAGCATCACTATTCTCTGCTGACCCACGATAGGTTGTAACCCAATTAACAAACCTATCCATACCATCAGGGTTAATACTCGGCTCTAATACAATAATAGTATTAGCCAATAAATTTTCTATGGTTTGCTCTTCAGTGGCCGCTAAATAATAGGCGACTACCATCGCCGCATTAGCGCCGCTTATTTCATCTCCGTGAACACTATAACCAAGCCAAATAACTAAAGGGTCATCAGATAATTTAACGCTTTCACTTTGATAGGGCACCTGCCGTTGAGCAAGAATATTGTCTAAATTTTCAAGATTTTCAGGACTTGAAATAGTCACTAAAAATTGTTCTCGTAACTGTGACGTGCGGCCAATACTCGTCGTTTTAATTCGAGTTGAATGCTGCGCTAGCTTATTAAAATACGCTTTTAATTGATCATGTCTTAAATGACGTTCTCCAATAGAGAAACCCAAAGTTTCACTCGGTACAGGTATTTTGGTGTTAAACGTTGCCTGCTCAGGCAAATACTTTTGTACGGGTTGAGCCCACAAAAAGCAACTTGGTAACAATAAAAATAAAAAAGTAAAAGCGCGATACAATGACATAATAAATCCTGATTTGATGAACCGTAATAAAATAACAAATAAAAGCATAAAAATCATTAGCACATCACAAGATTGCAGCGTAAAATGTCCATACTTGAGTAAAATACTCAAGTATACCCAAGCCTTTTGGTTCTCACTGATAATATCTTGTGAGTATTGTATTTTGAGAAGGTTTGAGTATATTCTGTTTCAAAATAAAGCAAACAAGCGAGTTACCGTATTATGATCACTATATCACCCACAGCCCAAGAGCACTTTATTAAACTGCTTTCTCAACAAGCAGAGGGCACCCATATTCGTGTATTTGTTGTTAATCCTGGAACGGCTAAAGCCGAGTGCGGAGTTTCATATTGCCCTGCTGATGCAGTAGAGCCTGACGATATAGAATTACCTTTCGACGGTTTTTCAGCCATGGTTGATGCCGATAGTAAAAGTTATTTAGAAGAAGCTGAAATTGATTTTATTACTGACCAAATGGGTTCTCAACTAACCTTAAAAGCGCCTAATGCAAAATTACGTAAAGTAGCAGATGATGCGCCATTATTTGAACGAGTACATTACTTTTTACAAGCCGAAGTTAATCCTCAATTAGCTGGGCATGGCGGTGAATGTACCTTAGTAGAAATCACTGATGATGGTTATGCTGTATTACAATTTGGTGGTGGCTGTAACGGCTGTAGCCAAATTGATGTTACTGTAAAAGATGGTATTGAAACACAGTTAATTGATATTATGGGTGGCGAAATAAAAGGCGTTAGAGATGTTACTGAACATCAACGCGGTGACCATTCTTATTACTAAAACCTGCTGATTTTCAATAAAGCTTATGTATAATTTGCTCGCTAGATTAGGCCAAAACCCCAAACGAAGTTTAACAATTTTTTTATGTGGATTTGGCCTTTTTATCGTGGGGTTATGCTTTATTGCTGTGGGTTACTTTTATCACCACTTATGGCAGGTTCTCGGTATTATCATCATAGTGTTTGCCTGCATAATTGCTGCTTGGGGGTATTTAGGAATATTTGCAAATCGTTGGTTTACTATTCTTAATAGAAATAAACCTAAACGGCATCCTACTACGACAAATAAAATACCATGATCCACTTCATCCAAAAATATTGGCTTATGCTAACTTGTTTACTCATTGCTAGCATTTCAACATTATCATTATGGCCCGCCACATCTTTACCCAATGTACCTGGTACAGACAAAACACACCATTTTGTCGCTTATGCGGCATTAATTTTTCCTACAGTAATAAAACAACCTAAAAATACTGTTTTTATTGTCATTGGATTTGTTGCTTTTAGTGGTGCAATTGAATTAATTCAACCTTATGTTAACCGATATGGCGAATGGCTAGACATGCTAGCAAATACCTTAGGCTTACTCTGTGGTTGGATTTTGGCAAAGATAACCTTATACATTTGCCAAAAAACAACTTAATAGAAGGATAAAAGATTGAGATATGTTGACGCTTATCAAGCCTATCAATAAAAAATCAACTAGAATACATTTAAAGACTACATAAGGTAACCAGCATGGAAACAGTTAAACACCACCCAAAACATTTTTGGCAAAAAATAATGATAATCGTAGCCAACATCAGTTTTGCCTGCGCAGCCATTGGTGTGGTGATAACACTACTCTATATTGGTGAAGTATCTGAAGAATATAAAGCAGCAATGGGCGCTATTACCTTTATATGCTTTGCTATTGGTGTTGTTTTAAAAGCTATGGGTAGTACTAGTATTCCTAATTTAAAACCCAAAAAAGATTGATTAAAGCTTGGATTAGATTATATTCTAACCATAACCTCTATTTTGTTAGGTATTATAATGAAAAAAAGCAGTTTTAGCCTATCGCTTTTATAAGAGAGACTTCATGAAATTAATACTTGCTGTCATACTTTTGCTTTTCATTCATGCATCGGCTTTTGGTGCCGTCATTTTACAATATCACCATGTCAGTAATACAGCACCTAAAAATACAAGTATAACACCAACACAATTTGAGGCTCACTTAACCTACCTAAAAGAACACAATTTTAACGTAGTACCACTATCACAAATTATAGAAAAAATTAAAAACCAGCAACCTATTAAAGATAAAACTGTCGCAATTACCTTTGACGATGCTTATGTTGATATACTAAATCATGCAACGCCTTTACTTGACCGATTTGGCTACCCTTATACTATTTTCGTTAACCCTGATACTATTAATCAAAATTTCCCCTCTAATCTGTCTTGGTCACAACTAAAACCTTTAGCGGACAAAGGGGTTATTATTGCCAATCACGGCTTTGATCATAGCTCGGTTATTCGGGGAGAAAATAATTTACCCCAAGCTCAATGGTTAGCTAAAGAAACTAAATTATTATTAAAAGCTGAATCAATGATTAAGGAAAAAACAGGCCAAAGTTGGCGATATTATGCTTATCCATACGGAGAGTATGATCCTGAAATACAAAACTGGGTAAGAGAGAATGACTTCATAGCCTTTTCACAACAATCTGGCGCTGTAGGTTTATATACTGATTTAACGAGTGTGCCACGTTTCCCTGCTTCTATGCCATACGACGAAATTGAAAGTTTACGAGATAAGTTAAATTCCTTACCTCTTACTATCCAATTAAAAGGCAATAATACTGAAACTATTGTGCAACACAAACAAGTATCCAAACTATCTTTTACTGTTGAAGTAGATGATTTTAATAAATCAGATTTTAACTGTTATATTTCTGGATTAGGTAAACAAAAAATAAAATGGCAAGACAAGAATTACGTCACTATACATTTTAACAGTCACTTACCTACGGGTAGGGTTCGTTGTAATTGTACAGCGGCTAGTATAAGTAAACCTGGCCGTTTTTACTGGTACTCAAAACCTTGGTTTGTGTTAGAAGAAGATGGCGGATGGTACCCACTTTAATTGAATACGCTTTTCACCATGAGCTGACTTCTACCTACAAATAATAGTAATTACTAACATTAAATAGGATTATTAATACAGTGCGACTATTTTCTGATAATCACTCAATAACTTATCACTATCAATACTAGGGACTTTTCCTATGGCTTGTTCTGGCTTAAAAATAGCCGTAATTTTACCATCAGGGTTAATCAATACTATCGATGCACTGTGATCAACTAAATAATCTTCATCTTTACCAGTTATCGCATACATTAACCCCAAATTACGTGCAAAAGGGAAAAGTGCTTCATGTCCCCCTCTTAACGCAATAAACTCAGCATTAAAATAAGCAATATACTGACTTAATTTTTCTTGGGTGTCTCGCTGTGGATCAACACTCACCAACAACACTTGGCTATTAGCAGCAATCGCTTTGAGATCATCATAAATAAAACCTAAATTTTGTAAGGTTGTAGGACAAACATCAGGGCAAGATGTGTAACCAAAAAAAATCAACGACCATTTACCATTGAACTGTTCTTTAGAAAATAACTGACCATTATGGTCGGTTAATTCAAAGGGCTTTATCTCTCTTGGCTGTTGATAATGAAGCGCATACTCTGGCTGAGGTAGCTCATTAACCTGTTTAAAGGTCAAAATACCAATAATAACGGCACATAACCCCGCGATGTAAATAACAAATTTTCTCATAACTAAGTAATTCTATCCTACGGGTAATAAATAATGGTCGAGCAATAAAATGATGAACAACACCATTAAATGAATAATCGAAAATTTAAACGTGTCCATAGCCGTATTCTTATCAGCATTAAATTTTAACTTCCATGCGTAACCAAAGAAAATTAAGTTTAATACCACGGCACCAATCAAATATAACCAATTGCTCATACCCACCAAATAAGGTAACAAGCCAACAATAAACAATAACACGGTATAAAACAAAATTTGGGTTTTAGTAAAGTTAATACCGTGCGTTACGGGTAACATAGGAATGTTTACTTTCGCGTACTCGTCTTTACGATGAATAGCCAATGCCCAAAAATGTGGTGGCGTCCAAGTAAAAATTAACAAGACTAATAATAATGCGTGTGGGTGAATTTCATTTGTCATTGCAGTCCACCCCAGCAAAGGTGGAATAGCGCCAGCTAAACCACCAATAGTAATATTTTGTGGTGTAGCGCGTTTTAAATATAAGGTATACACAAAACTATAACCCACTAAGCCTGCAAGTGTTAAAAATGCAGTTAATGGATTAACCAACGTATAAAGTAATATAAAGCCTAGTAAAGCAATACTAACAGCAAATATTATTGCATTATACGCTGTTATTCTTCCTTCAGGTAAAGGACGATTATGTGTTCGCCCCATAATAGCATCTATTTTTTCGTCAACAATATGGTTTATTGCCGCTGCTGCTGAAGATAATAAGCCTATCCCTAACATAGCAGGTAAAAATAATTGCCATGGTAATCCTCCAGGCACTGATAAACTCATACCCACAACAGCTGTTAGTACCAATAAAGCAACCACTCTAGGCTTGGTAATATCATAATATGCACGCCATTTAGGTATTATTAACGACGTCATTTGTGTTTCATTTATAGCTTCATCAGACATAATATTTCCTATTCTATCGCTTATATTTTGCAGCGGATACGGTAAGTCAGACTAATCAATGCCATCAACAAACAAACAGCAACAACATTATGACCAACCGCAATTGACAACGGCAATGAAAACAAAACATTAGACATGCCAAGTAATACCTGGCTAGTTAATGCTAAACCAACAAGTATCGCAGTGGGTTTTAACGTATTAGTGCTATCTTTAAGATAAATCATCACAACAAGCCACGCTAAGTAAAGGGTTGTTACAATAGCGCCAAAACGGTGCATTACATGTATGGTAACGCGTTCTTCGTGCTCTAAATGACCAAATTCATAACTTTCTCGCTCAGGTGGTATTAATTTGAAAGCGTTTGTAAAGTCAATATGGGCTTGCCACCCTGGTTGACAAATAGGTAATTCAACACAACTTAATGCAGCATAGTTTGACGAAGTCCAACCGCCTAACGCTATTTGACCCACCAAAATAATAATACCTAACAAAGCATACCTGCTATATTTTTTTACCGACAATGCTGACTTCGGTTTTTGCTTTGGCCATAAGCGTAAATAAAGTAGAAACAGCAAACATAGTGTTGTAAAGCCACCCAATAAGTGCCCCATCACCACAACAGGCATCAATTTCATGGTCACTGTCCACATTCCTAATGCCGCTTGAAAAATAACAACCAATAGAATACACAGTGGCAACCACAAAGGGGTTCCTTGTTTACGGTTTTTAAACGACAAAAAAGCAATCGCCAAAATAAGCAAACCTAAGGTGCCAGCAAAATAGCGGTGAATCATTTCATTCCAAGCTTTTTCTGGTTCAATCTGATGCTCAGGATAAGCTAACTCGGCTTTGGCAATTTGCTCTAAGGTTTCTGGTACATCAATGAAGCCATAACAGGTGGGCCAATCTGGACAACCTAAACCTGCATGCGTCAATCGTGTATACGCACCTAAAGCAACAACCACAAATGCCATTAAAATGCTAATAAACACTAATTTTCTAATAACACTGCTTTGCTGAGTAGACAAGACTTGCTCATTCATACTAACCAACCTTTGAGTATTTAAGCAGCTTTTTCATATCGGCCAAAATCTGTTTACCAAACTGTGGTAATTGCTCAGTATTATCGGGAATTTGATGACTTAAAAACACATTACCAAGCGGGTCAACAATGAAAATTTGAGATTGGTTGATAATATTATTGCCTTTAGTCGGCATTGACATTAACTGCCATTGACTTCCTGAAAGATGTTGTCTTTGATCTACTGATAGATCTTTATGAGATAAAGCAACAGGAATAACTCTAGGCTTGTCCTTGCCTAAGGCGATATAAGTATTATGAACAACAGAAAGTGTTTTTTGGCAATCAACCTCACAGTTCGTAGGGAGGTTATATACAATTAACCAATGATGAGTAAACGTTGCTGGATCTAGTCCTAAATCTTCTAACGTTAATTCATTGGTTAGCAACGTACCTTTATTAGTAACGCCTGTGGCTAACCACTGTCCGTTTAATGCAAATTTAGCCAATATAATTGGCAGAACAAAAATAGTAATCATCAAGAAAAAGCTTCGTCGATTCTTTTTTTGAATATCTTTTGTTTGAGTAACTAAAGTTTTATCTTGCATAGAACTCATACTAATCCGCCTTAACTTTATTTATATTATTGCTTTTATTCTTTACTCTATTACCACCAAATTTAGCCCATAACATCAGTAATAACCAAGCAAGTGCCAGACTAAACCATTGAAAAGCATATGCGCGATGTTTTTCTGGTGGCATAACAATAGGCTGCCAATTTTTTTCAAAGCCTACGACTTCATTTTTGTCTACATACACAATAAAGGGCAAGAGTGGGCGATTAATTATTACAGAAAATTTATCTAGTTCAATTTGCTGTACTCGTAATGGCCAAGTTACTTTTGAAAACACCTGCTCTTGCAATAAAATACCTTTTTCAATTAAACGAACATTGCCTTTAAACTTTTGTCTACCACGCAGTGCTGTAATGTTAGGTAATTCATCCCTGTTGATTGAGCCTTGTACCCAGCCTAAATTTATCAACACTGCATTTTCTTTTGTTCTAGCAACCTGATATACACGATATCCTAAACGCCCTTTATTCACTTGGTTGTCTAATAAAAACAACTCTTTTTCATTAAATTCACCATCAATAAAAACAGGATAATCATTAATGTCAGACTCACTATCCGTTGAAAGTGCGAGTACCTGTGTTAACGATACTGGCTTTTGGTTACTTAATTTTTCAATTTTCGCTAATCGTTGTTCCTTTTCTAATGCCCTAGCACTTTGCCACAAGCCAAGCTTTACTAATGCTGAAAAAACAAGCACAGTAACAATCAACCACAGTAAATTAAACTTAGTGATGTTGCTTTTTTTCTGTTCTTCTAAAATATAAGAAGTACTACTTGGCATTAAAAAAAGTCCTTACAACGCGCTAATTCTTAGGGTACAAGAGTATGTTATTTAAAATCGTTATCATCGCATTAATGATATTTATGGTTTACAACCTGTTTCGCGCTTTACTCCTTATGAACAAAAAACCAGATCCAAACCAACCTTCTATGACGAAATATATTGGCCGTAGGCTTTTGGTCTCCGTTGCTATCGTAGTATTACTACTGATAGGCTTATTCACTGGATTAATCACTCCAAACCCAAGACCTTATTAAAATTCGATCAGTTATATCTCTTATGTACTTTATCGATTTAATCCATTCATGCTAAGCTAAATTCGCTAGAGCAAAATGAAGACACGAAGTTGATGCTAGTCAATATGTAATCTTCGATGAAACTATAGTGGCTTTAGTAACGCATTAACAATTAAAGAATGTAGACAAATACAAAGAGTAATACCCACACCACATCAACAAAGTGCCAATACCAACTTGCTGCTTGAAATGCAAAATGATTATTTGGCGTAAAATGCCCCTTTAACACTCTGAAAAACATTACTATTAGCATAATGCAACCGAGTGTTACATGCATACCATGAAAGCCAGTTAGCATGTAAAAGGTATTACCATAAATTCCACTGGTTAAATACAATTGCATTTCATCAGAATAGCCATGGGCATATTCTTGTATTTGAAAGAAAATAAACGCTAAGCCTAATATAATAGTGAGCCCTAACCAGGCTTTTAATTGTGGACGATTATTTTTCTCTAACGCGACATGAGCAAAGTGAGCCGTAATCGATGAGGTTAATAACAACACCGTATTCAATAGCGGTAAGCCATACCATCCCATACCTGTAGTTTCAGTACCACCTGGAGTTTTAGTTAATGGCCATGTTGCTGTAAATTCGGGCCACAATACAGCACCTGTCATGGCATTATTTCCTGCACCATCTAACCAAGGTACTGAGAACGTGCGTGCATATAATAAAGCCCCAAAAAATGCCGCAAAAAACATAACTTCAGAAAAGATAAACCAACTCATACCCTGTCTAAAGGAATGATCCATCTGGTGGCTATACTTTCCTGCCATCGATTCATTAATAACATTACTAAACCAACCAACCACCATATAAATAACCAAAGCAATACCAGCTAATAATATATATCCGCCAAAGCCGCTTGTTTCGTTTTTAATGTCTGTCACATAATTAGCGGCACCAATCGCAATCATAAATAATGCCACGGCACCGACTATTGGCCAGTGGCTTTGTGCTGGTACATAATAACTTTCGTATTCTTTTGTTGTCATTTTGGTTCCCTCTCTATTATTCTATTTACCTCTGATAGCTACAATAGCTAACAAAGTTATCAATGCTTTAAGAGTTTTCTTTACCGCTAATGTCATACAAGGTGTATGACAACGTCAGTGTGTTAATCTCAACAGGTAGCTCACGGTCAACATAAAACTGTAAGCCCATCTTTACTTCTTCACCCGCTTTTAGCGGCTGTTGTGTAAAGCAAAAGCATTCTATTTTTTGAAAATATCCAGCGGCCAACCCAGGAGAAACAGAGGGGACTGCTTGGCCGATAATATCGTGTTGTGATATATTTTTAGCGTAAAAATTTACAAACTTCATTTCACCAGGATGCACTGATACTTCATTGATTACAGGTTCAAATTGCCAAGGAATTCCCTTAGCCATTCGTGTAATAAACTGCACTTTTACGGAACGTGATGTATCAATACCATCATCCGTATACAATGCAGCAACTGTATTAGTTTTACCATTTAGCCCCGTAATATCACAAAAAACATCATACAAAGGCACTAATGCAAAGCCAAAACCAAACATAGCAAAAACCACCAAGACTAGCTTTTTAATAACTTGGCTATTGCTTGGTTTATTTGTTCTATGTGCCGTCCCGTTACTCATTTTTAGTGCTTATCCTCATTGATTGGCGGTGGAGTGCTAAAAGTGTGATATGGCGCTGGGCTTGCTACTGTCCATTCTAATCCCTCTGCCCCATCCCAAGGTTTGGCAGGAGCTTTTTCACCACCTCTGATACATTTAATCACTACCGCTAAGAAAATTAACTGCGATAAACCAAAAGCAAACCCACCTATACTGACCCATTTATTAAAATCAGCAAACTGCAAGGCATAGTCTGGTATACGACGTGGCATTCCTGCTAACCCTAAGAAGTGCATAGGGAAAAACAATAAATTTACCGAAATTAACGAACACCAAAAATGCCATTTTGACAGGGTATCGCTATACATATGCCCAGTCCATTTAGGTAACCAAAAATAAGCACCCGCATAAATAGAGAACAGCGATCCTGTTACTAATACATAATGAAAGTGAGCCACCACAAAATAAGTATCATGGTATTGAAAATCAACAGGGGTTAACGCCAACATTAATCCTGAGAAACCACCAATGGTGAATAAAATTACAAATGCGATCGAAAACAACATGGGGATTTCAAAAGTCATAGAGCCACGCCACATCGTAGCAACCCAGTTAAATACTTTAACGCCTGTTGGTACCGCAATTAACATGGTGCAATACATAAAGAATAGTTCACCAAATAACGGCATTCCCGTCGTAAACATGTGATGAGCCCAAACAATAAATGACAACAAAGCAATAGAAGCTGTTGCATAAACCATTGAACTATAACCAAATAATTTTTTACGCGCAAAAGCTGGAATAATCGTTGAAACAATACCAAATGCAGGCAGTATCATTATGTATACTTCTGGGTGCCCAAAGAACCAAAAAATATGCTGGAACATGACAGGGTCGCCACCACCCGCGGCATCAAAAAAGCTGGTACCAAAATAGGTATCGGTTAGCAACATTGTTACTACGCCAGCTAAGACCGGCATGACCGCAATAAGCAAATAAGCCATAATAAAAAAGGTCCATACAAACAATGGCATTTTCATGTACGTCATACCTGGGGCACGCAAATTCATAATGGTTACAACAATATTAATTGCGCCCATAATTGATGATATCCCCATAATATGAACGGCAAAAACAAAAAAGGCAGTACTACCGTTTGAATACGTTGTTGAGAGTGGCGCATAGAATGTCCAACCAAAGTTTGGTGCTCCACTTTCCATAAAGAAAGAACTGATAAGAATGGCAAACGCAAAAGGTAATATCCAAAAACTCCAGTTATTCATTCTTGGTAAAGCCATATCTGGCGCACCAATCATCATAGGCAGCATCCAGTTCGCAAAACCTGTAAACGCTGGCATAATCGCACCAAATACCATGATCAATCCATGAACTGTAGTTAACTGATTAAAAAAATCAGGCTCCACAATTTGTAAACCTGGCTGAAATAGTTCAGCTCGGATCACCATGGCAAGTGCTCCGCCTGTTAACAGCATAATAAAAGAAAACCATAAATATAATGTGCCGATGTCTTTATGATTTGTCGTAAATAACCAACGCTTTAGCCCTGTCATTTTATGATCATGATGCTCATCGTGATGCACTTCATCAAGCGATTCATTTATTGTATTTGTTGTCATTTATTACTCCCCGCTTGCCGCTTTAACATCAGAACTTTGCACTAAATCACCCGTGTCATTGCCCCATGAGTTTCGTTCATACGTAACCACTGCTGCAATTTCTTTCAAACTCAATTGCTTACCAAATGGCGGCATCATGTTTTTACCGTGTAACACTAAAGCAATATGATTTTCAACAGGCCCTTGAGTAGCTACTGCGCTACCTTTAAGCGCTGGGAATGTAGGCGGCAAGCCTAAACCCGTAGGTTGATGACAAGCTGCACAATAAGCCATATAGGTAGTTTCACCCAACTGCATTAACTCTGCTTTACTCATAGAAGCACTTAAAGAGGCTTTTTCAGCATCAGCCGCTTTGGCGGTTAATTCATGTTGCTCTGTCAACCACGCGTCATAATCTGCGCTGGATTTAACATCAACAACAATAGGCATAAAGCCATGATCTTTGCCACAAAGTTCTGCACATTGGCCGCGATAAATACCTGGCTTATCTACATTCGTCCAAGCTTCATTAATAAAACCTGGGTTAGCATCTTGCTTAACCGCAAATGCAGGTACCCACCATGAATGAATAACATCGTCTGAGGTAATTAAAAAACGAACTTTTTTATTGGCAGGAATAACTAATGGTTTATCAACTTCTAACAGGTAATCTTTCCCTTTAAGTACACCGTTACCATCAAAACTACCATTATGATTTTCATATTGTTCCCGAGGAGTTGATAGCACTGAATAGTACTCTATATTTTGATCAAAATATTTGTAATGCCATTTCCACTGTGAACCAGTAATTTGAATAGTAACATCGGAATTATCATTATTTTCCATGTCGATTAATGTGCTAGTTGCCGGAACAGCCATAGCGATGAGTATAATGACAGGAATTGCAGTCCAGAGTATTTCTACTGTTGTGCTTTCATGAAAATCAGCCGCTTTTGCACCTTTTGATTTGCGATGAAAGAACATTGACCAAAACATAGCACCAAATACGACAATACCAATGGCGGTACAAATGTACAGGGCTAGCATATGTAAACCGTATACTTCCCTACTAACCGCAGTTACTCCTTTGGTCAGATTTATCTGTGCCTCCGACCAAGCTGAACAAGAAAAAAAGCTTGTAAAAAAAAGCCCGATTCCCATCCACCAACATTGATTACTTTTACTCACTCAACCTCTCCTCTATCAATACCTATTCATTGAAAATAGCTTGGTTAGCATTTTCTTTAAAACAGGGTATAGAAAACAGAAAGCAGCAATGTACATCACAACTCATTGAACTGATTATCTGTTAATTTAGTTATTATTATTTTCTAATTAAGCGCTTATTAATTAGTAAAGCACATCATTTAAATTTTATTAAATTAACCGACGTAAATAGCCAACTCATCTATGGTGAATAGTTAAACATTCGGTATAGGCATAGAATCAACGTATTGACGTCTTTTTATACAGTTTTGCTAGTTATTTTTTGTTCAACCTCCCCTTAAGAATCGCTCAAAACTTGATCTAGGTCAAACAATTATTATGATAAAAGTCAAAAGGATGCCAGTTTTTCAACTAGAGTATTAACTCAAAAACAAGCCTACCTCTTGACAGATATAGGCTAGGGATATTCTACCTATAAATAAAATAAAAAAATGAATAAGAGGTACAACAACTAACTGGGATTATTAGGAGTTTAGTAGAAGAAAATTGAGAAAGAGCGCATAAAAAGAGATAAACCGAGAATACAAAAACGCATTATCGCTAAAAAATTTAGCGATAATTCATATAATCAATATATAGATTAAGCAGATGAATAATATCAGTTTCATTAATTAGGTGATCTACTTTATACGCAGAAAAAACAGCCAAATACAAGGCATTTATTTTAATAACTAGTTGTTCTAATTATTAAATATTAATAACGTCGTAGTTGGTTGTTTTAACCAGTAGAAATGATCACATAGTTAGTGAGATTGGTATAAAATCAGTTTTAGTGAAAAATACTACATCCAATTTCCATTACGAATAACACCAACAGCTAGCCCTTCAATATTAAATTCTTGACAGGTAAGATCTACTTTTATTGGTTCAAAACTTTCATTTTCAGCATGTAAATAAACAATATTACCATCACGTTTAAAACGCTTAACAGTGACATCATTCTCAACTCTTGCAACAATGACTTGACCATTTTGTACATCAGTCGTTTGATGCACCGCCAATAAATCGCCATCTAAAATGCCAATATCTTTCATGCTTTCACCATTTACCCGAAGTAAATAATCGGCGGCAGGATGAAACAAGTTCCCACTCATTTGGTAATGATCTTCAACATGCTCTTGAGCTAATATAGGTTCACCTGCTGCAACTCTACCAATAAGTGGTAGTCCTGCTTCTTCAATAAATTGCTCGGCTAACCGTATACCGCGGGAAGTCCCAGGTATCATTTCAATATACCCTTTTTTTGCTAAGGCTTTTAAGTGTTCTTCTGCAGCATTCGCTGATTTAAAGCCAAAAAAGTCTGCAATTTCAGCCCGCGTTGGGGGCATACCTGTTTCTTGAATATTTTCTTTAATAAGATCAAAAATTTGTTGTTGGCGGCTCGTTAAAGGCTTTAATTCATTTATCATTGACATACGCTTTTCCTTTCTAGGCAAAGTCCTGTATTTATTTACAACTGTCAGTATATACAGCAACAAAATAAATGCAAGGCTTTAGTCATATACCCACACCACCTCATCAAGGTCTAAATTTAATAGAAATGACTAAAAAATATCTTTTATATCTTTGTTGTCTTATTCGTTATATCGTTAAGCATTACTAACATATAACGAGGAATAAATATGAATAAGAAACTTTCATTTATGGCTTTATCACTTACAGCATTATTAAGTTTAGGTGCTTGTAGTGATGATAAGCCCAAAACAACTGGTGAAAAAGTTGACGAGGCTATTTCAAAAACTAAAGATGTTGCTAAAGACCTTGGCGAAAAAGCCAAAGATGCGGGTGAACAGGCTAAAGAGGCTGCTATTGATGCTACCGAAAAAGCTAAAGAAATAGCAAGCGATGCGGGTGATAAGGTTAAAGAAGCAGCCAAAGGTGCTACCGAAAAAGCAAAACAGATGGCAACTGACGCTGGAGATGCAATTGAAGATGCCTGTGAAAAGGCTAAAGAAAAACTAGATGTAAAAGATACTGATTGCTAATTTTTAAAGTATAGATTATACCTACCGTAAGTAATAAAATTCCATCACTACAACACTATCTACTATAATAACCAATAGTAAGTAGTGTAGTGAAGGTGTTCAGAAAAACGGGGTTATTTCAGTAAAAACTCAGCAAATCTTAAGATAAGTTTGCTATGTTATTTACTTAATATATCAAAATGGAGAAGGTTGATCTTTCAACGCTAATTAATTCAACCATCGCCCTTGAAAATAAAGTGAACAGAGAAATAATTGTTCGTGTAAATGAACAATGCCCCGCAATTCATACTAATGAATTTGCATTAACAACCATACTGAAATATTTAATCAATAATGCTATTTTCTATAGCCCTAATTCAACCCCCATTATTATTTCTTCTGAACCTGAGTTAGCGCCTCTGCACATTAAAATAAGTATTGCTAACATCAGTAATATTGATTACTCAAAAGAAGATTTAAGTCTTTTTTTTGAGCCTTTAAAAACACTCCAACCTTACTCATCACACTAAACCCCAATAAAGCAAACAATTAAATCACATTCAGTTTAATTTCGACTGATAATCAGTTTTTCCTAAGCTTAACTTAAGCTTTCTTCTTTACTATATCTTCGTAGTCGTTATTCCACGTCTTGATGATCAGGGCTAATTGCAAGCTTACTACTCGTCAGGCAAATGTAGAAGGTTAATATAGTGAAAGCATTTATTTTATATTTTAAACACCGTTCTTTAACTACTAACCAATTATTATTACTTACCTGTAGTTATATTGTATTTGTTTTAAATAGCCCCTTTTTAAATAAAGCTGTGACTGCTGTTACAGCATTGCAAGACTACAATGTATTGTTTCTACTCTCGTTACCTATTTTTTTACTGTCATTGAGTATAATTATACAAGGAGTTTTAGCGTTTAAGTTAATAATAAAACCCCTGTTAATACTAACGATACTTAGTTCATCTTTAATCTTTTATAGCACCCTTAATTACGGTACTATTTTTGATTACACTATGGTTCAAAACACCATAGAAACAGATTCTGCTGAATTGATGTCTTATGTAAACCTGTACGCAATTTCATTTATTTTTATTACAGGTGTCATCCCCGCTTTATTGATTTATTTGGTACGCATAGATTACAAACCTTTCTATCAAGAAGTATGGAGTCGAATAAAATTATTTGGTGCATGTATTAGTGCGGTACTTTTAATTGCTATCTTTTTTTATTCAAATTACGCCTCTGTTGGCAGAAATAACAAAAATCTTATTAACTACATTACCCCCTATAAAATGGTAGACGCCTCAATTAAATTTGCACGAAAGCACTATTTTTATCCACCACTAGAATTTAAAGTACTCGACACAACACCGTCCATTGAACGAGAAAGTAAGAAAAAACACGTTACTGTGATGGTATTAGGTGAAACTGCTCGTGCCCAAAGCTTCTCACTCAATGGTTATGAAAAACCTACCAACCAATATACTGAAAAACAGGGGGTGGTCTCTTTTTCACATATGAGTTCCTGTGGTACCGCAACGGCTGTTTCAGTACCCTGTATGTTTTCACGTTTAGATAAACAGCATTACGATAAACGTATCGCCACAGCGCAACAGAATGTTGTTGACCTAATTCATTTGGCAGGCGCTGATGTACTCTGGATCAGTAATAATAATGGTAGCTGTAAAGGTGTTTGTAGCCGCGTAAAAACAGAACAAA
The DNA here is from genome assembly GCF_053543955.1 of Colwellia sp. E150_009. Lineage (NCBI taxonomy): Bacteria > Pseudomonadati > Pseudomonadota > Gammaproteobacteria > Alteromonadales > Colwelliaceae > Colwellia > Colwellia sp. E150_009. Next base: position 37,305 of record NZ_JBHFOM010000026.1, on the reverse strand, counting down.
TAAAACCGAATAAAACCAACTCCTTGTGTGATGGTGAATATTGCTTCGATGAAGCACTTCTAAGCCCATTGAGTAATAAATTAAATAAATTATCAAGTGATAACACCTTGATTGTACTGCATATGATTGGCTCTCACGGACCAACTTATTTCAAACGATACCCTAACAAGCATAGACTCTTTACACCTGATTGTCAGCGCAGCGATATTCAACATTGTACCGAAAAACAACTTATCAATAGCTACGACAATACCATTGCCTACACTGATTTTGTTCTCTCTGAAATTATAAATAAGTTAAAGCGGTTGGCAGATAAAGAAAACATCGAAACATCATTGCTTTATATTTCAGATCACGGAGAATCACTTGGCGAAAGTGGTGCTTATTTACATGGATTACCTTATGCTTTTGCGCCAAAAGAGCAAACTCATGTTCCTATGATTTATTGGTCTGACGCGGAACAAACAGATTTGAGCCTTAACTGTTTAAATACAATCTCAGAGACACCACTTTCGCACGACAATGTTTTTGATGCCATGTTAAGTGTTATGTCAGTTCGAACAAAAGTATATACTAGTGATAATGATCCTTTCATTCATTGTAAATCACAAAGTGCTATTGCGCGTACAACGGTAGATACATCGTCACAAAAAGAGGCAAAATTCTAGTGTTTGACCATAAAAATAAACCCACAGGTATTAAACGAATCTATTTAGCCACATTAAATTCTTCACGGGCATTTTTATGGTTATATAAAAATGAGTCTTCCTTTCGGCAAGAAGTTATGCTGTTATTAATAGCAATACCCTTATCATTTTTCTTTAACATTAGTATTAAAGAACAAGTTATTTTGTTGCTTGCCATCGTCTTTGTCATTTTTACTGAAATACTCAATACTGCTATTGAAGCCGTTGTTGACCGCATTGGGCTAGAGATACATCCTTTATCAGGTTTGGCTAAAGATCTAGGGTCTGCCGCCGTGCTAATCAGCCTAATTATTGCCTGTAGTATTTGGATAATTGTCTTATTGTAATTTAATCGGTTGGTTTTATTTCAGTTTAACCTAAGCATTTCTTAAGCTTCAATCTTTAAAGTAATCATCGTGTTTTATTAATGATATGAAAAACGATGCTTACTTCTGTACTTAATTTATTGCGTCCCTTTTTACTTTTCTCTCTGTTACTTATTGCGATGCTTTTGCTGTCAAGAGTTGGATTAGCACTATGGCAAGTGGAGCGTTTCGCTGACTTAAACACTATAGTAACCCTGCTCATTAATGGGCTTAGAATCGATTTAAGTACATTAGGCTACCTACTTATTTTACCTGCACTCTTTCATCCTTGGCTTATGCTTTCCAGATATAACATATTTTGGCTTAACAGTTTAAAATGGGTGCTCTTTGTTGGCTTTATCTCTGTTTTATTTTTTGAGCTTGCTACACCTGCTTTTATTAAGGAATATGGCTTTAGACCAAATAGATTATTCATTGAATATTTAGCCTACCCAAGTGAAGTAATGAAAATGTTAGTTAATGGGCACTTACTAACACTTATTGCAGTGTTTTCACTACTCATTTTCACAAGCTATTGGGGTTGGCGCATTATTAATAAAATCGTATTCATAAGCAAAGTGAATATCGCACGGTCACCATTATCTGCTTCATTGGCATTTTTCATTTTATTAATAGTACTTTTTCTGAGCGCAAGAGGTACAATTGGGCATCGGCCTATTAATCCATCTCTTGTCTATTTTTCCACTGATCCGCTCATCAATTCATTAACCCTGAATTCTATTTATAGTGTCGCACATGCCTATAAGCAATTTGGTAATGAGAAAAATGCCGCGAAATTGTATGGAAAAATGCCAACCAGCAAAGTTATTAGCCTTATCCAAGAAAATACCAGCATAAACGCACGCGCATTTACTAATAAAAATTTACCTTCAGTGACTACTCGGTTACCCGTTTATCAAGGAAAACCTAAAAACTTAGTCATTATTTTAGAAGAAAGTTTGGGCGCACAATTTGTTTCATCACTAGGAGGGCTTCCACTTACGCCTGAGCTTGATAAATTAAATAGTGAAGGCTGGGCTTTTAAAAACATGTATGCCACAGGTACACGCTCAGTTAGAGGCATTGAAGCCGTTATAACAGGTTTTACTCCAACCCCAGCTCGCTCTGTTGTGAAACTTGATAAATCACAACACGGTTTTTTTACCATCGCAAGTTTACTTAAAGACAACAATTATTTAACACAATTTATTTATGGGGGTGAAAGCCATTTTGATAACATGAAAAGCTTTTTCTTAGGCAATGGTTTTACCGATATTGTCGATTTTAAGGATATTAAAAACCCGCAATTTGTGGCGTCATGGGGAGCAAGCGATGAGGATTTATTTCGTCAAGCAGACATTGAACTATCAAAGTTACATCAGGCTAACAAACCCTTTTTTAGCTTAATTTTTTCTTCAAGCAATCATGATCCTTTTGAAATTCCAGATGGTGTAGTGACACCAATAACTTATTCAAAAAAACAACTAGCCCACTATGATATAAAAGAAAAAATGCGCCATAAAGCAATTCAATATGCTGATTATGCCTTAGGAAAATTCATCAACAAAGCTAAACAGCAACCTTATTGGCAAAACACTATCTTTTTAGTCGTGGCAGATCATGATGCCAGAGCAATGGGCAGTGATTTAGTACCCGTAAAAAATTTCCATATTCCTGCGGTTATTATCAATTCAGGAAAGCCTCCACAACTAGATGAAAGAGTTGCTAGTCAAATTGATTTAGCACCAACCCTATTATCTTTAATGGGCATTACTAATCATTCACCAATGCTGGGCCATGATCTTAATAATACTACGGTGTCAGGTCGTGCAATGATGCAATACGCCGATAATTTCGCTTATATGACAGGTAACGATGTTACGATATTACAACCCCAAAAAGCAGCCGTTAATTTTAGCTATGATTTTCATAACAAAAAACTAACTCCTCAGAAGCTTAATGCTAAACTTGCTGACATTGCCTTAGCACATGTTTTATGGGGTAGTCTTGCTTATGAGCATGGCTGGTATACTAATTAACTAGAGCTCATCTTAATCCACCTCAAAATGCTGAATCCTGTATCTTGAGGTGATTTGGGTATAACACACATCAGTGGTGTGAAATTGAACCTTCCCTAAAACGCTAAACGATAACGCCCTTGGTTATCTTTTCTACCTAAAAACGGTAAGGCGTCATTCAGTTCTGCAGGAAATTTGGCACCTGGTTTTAAGAAACCATTGCCCGATACCTTACCTCCTTGGCGTACATAGGCTGTAAACGTTAACCCTAAATCATTCTTCGGTGAAATAATCACGGTTAAAGCGCCATTTTCACAACCTATATCAGCGTTCAATTGGTCAAGCTTAATATTTTTATTAAATGCTTCAACACCCGCTTTTGACCAAGCAATGTCGCCTTTAACCGCGAGACATTGATTATTATTTTTCAAATCAATGTCTGCATTTATCACAGTCAATTCAACGTTACCTTGTGCTGTTACAGGCAAAGGCAATGTTAATTGTTGTGCTACTTCACTTGCTTTTATGAACAGTTTTAGATCATTAACTGTTGCTTTATTCTGCGAAAGTAACAATTCAGCTTTACCTTCAGGCCCTGCTGAAAATGAATCACCAAAGGTAATTGTAAGTTTGGGCGTTAAGCTAAATAACGACCAAAAACTTAACTCAGCGTGCACTTTTTCAATTCGGCTGCCATTAACAGCCATTTGTGCAATATCGGTTTGCCATATACTGCCTGTTACACCAGAAAACTGAACAGCATTTTTAATATTAGTAGGCAGTGAAATTTGATTTAACACAAATGTAGTGGGTAACGTGGCGATTAAAAAAACCAAATAAGTGATTAAGAAAATACCACTCATGGCGAATTTGTTTTTCATTGAATATCTCTGCTTAACGCTTTAAATTAAAATTACTATTTTGCTAACTGTAAACGGCGAACGCGAACTTCACCCTCAACATCACCTTTGGTCAAGTCGATTGCCTGCACTTGCAAACCTTCTTTGTTCGCTAAATGCTCCAACCACGAAAGAAGTTGCGTAAAAGGTACACTATCAAGCCAAACCTGCAATAAATCTCCTTGTGGTTGCATTCGCGTAATCGTCAATTGTTGTTGGTTAGCCGTTCGGTTTACGATACTTGATAAACTACCTGTACTTGGTTTATTCGTTCCCAAAGATTGGGCACTTTGATAACGAGCTGCATTTTCATCAACCCAAAGAAGCAAGGCTTGGCGACTTGCAATGCTCTTTTTAGTGTTCGCTAAATTATCATTTAACGGTTGCCATACAAGACTATAAAGTAAAAATATAATCACGGCTGAACTCATGGCTATTACCAGCCGTTGTTCACGTAAAGCAAGTGTATGCCACCATGTTTTAATTGCAGATACATTCATTATGAGCCTTCCTTACTGCTTGCTTTACTAACAATGCTAAATGAGCCTGTAACTTGATCACCTTGATTATTTTGAGCCCCTTGTTGTACTGTTAAATTCTCCGCAACAAGTGCACTTTTAAAGCGTTCAAAATGCTGATAATCATCTGCTATTGCTTGTAAACGTAGTTCTTGTCGTTTACCGTCAAATTTTAATGATTCTGGTTTTAATGCAGACACTTTGGCAAATGCAGGTTGTACCTGAGACAACATAGTTAAAAAGCCTGTCTGTTCACTCACGCCACCTAATTGTGCTAATTGCCTACTTAACTGAGATTTTATCGTGCCAATTCGTACCTTCTTAGCACGGGGAAATACTTTTTTGTAACGTTCGAGAATTTGAGTTTCAATGTGAGCTTTCTCTGACGAAAGTTGCCATAATTGAGTACTTTTATAACCAACATTAAACAGCAAAGCACAAGCTGCAAAACCTGCTGCCCAGAGCCAATTACTAAGATTCTTTGAGCGATGCTCTTTTACTTTAAACTCACCTTGTAATAAGTTGAAACTACTTTTTTCACAGTTCTGTGCAAATAACGCTAGAGGCAATTCTTCCTCAGCACGCACAACAGTAATCCCTTCTTTATCTTGTAGATCCTCAACAAAAGGTAAATCAGAATAGGCATTAATTGTGACTGCTTCCCCTGCTTCAAGACTATCTAAATTTTTTGGTGAGGCAATAATATTATTCAAGGTAAACTGCCACGCGTCACTATCTAAGATAAAACCTTGCCACTCTCCATGACGAACGACTATTTGCGTTAATTTTGATGGGTTATTTGTCTCAGTACTTACACTATGAAGCGCAATAGCACTATATTGACCATCAACATAGGGCATAGTTAATACATCAGGTTGCATGCTTTTAGTAACAATATCAGCTTCTTTTAGCCATGACTGCCAAAGCAGCATTTGTTCACGTTGCGTAATAGCCACAAAACAGTTGTATTCACTTTTATTGTTAGTCATATTGGCGTAAGCAAAGAATAATTCATCAACATCTTGTGCTAACTCGTCTTCAAGCATGTAAGGCACAGCAGACCGCATCGCGCGTTGTGACTTCGTGGGTACAACTAAACGCTTTAATAATACATCGCAGCTAGGCACAAATACCTTAACGACGCGTTGCTTTGCTTTGTCAGTTAATTCACTTAACTGTTCTGCGTTCGATAATTCGCCACTAGCAATAATTTCTTGTTCTATTGTATTTATAATCAGCCAAGAAATTTCATCTTGAGCTTGACTACCTAGGCGTATGTATAAAATTTCGGCCATTAATTACGTCCTACAGTGCGACTTATCACATCAATATATTTGTTATTAGTTACTTTCATCACGGAGTTCATGGCAAAATAGCTATCATTAAAACTCGCACTCGTTTTTAGTGTAAAGTATTCGCTATCAACTACAAACTGATCTTTTTTATCATTAAAATTTTTGAGTTTTACAACTTCAGGTAGGTTATAAAAATCATCAATAGAAGCAAAACCTTTTTCGCCTCTTGCGCTTAATATATCTTGCGCTTCATTTGTCGTTACATCAAGCAAGGCTTGCAGCAGTTCAACATGTTCACTATTGAGTGTATTAATGTTTATTTTATGCATATCTGTGGCAGGTATAACGCAAACATAGGGTTTTATTTTTTCAATTACATTTGGGGTAAAATGTTCAACTACTCTTAATTCGTTTACACTCGCTAAATAATGGTTTGCTGCAAGATAAGGAAATTCACGTGACGCATAATCATTATCTTCTGCACCGCCTGAACTACTTATCCCGCTATTTTCGTCAAGCCAATCGGTGAGAGCATCTGCCATAGACTCTGCTTCAAATTGGCTAACATCGTCAATTTGCAAATTTATTAATAATGCTTCAAATGCCAAACGTGCTGGCACTTTATTTTCCTTTACATTGTTGCCGCCAGAATTATTGTTTTTTAATGGTGCACGCAAGGCATTTAGATTTAAACAACTTTGCAAATCTGATATTTCTCCCGTTATTTCACCAAAATCAACAGGGTAAGTGGTTTCACCTTGTGCCCAAATCTGTTCCAAATTTGTTACTTTTTCATCACCTTGAAACGCAGTGATCAATACTCTTTTTGCAAAGGCTTCCGCTCCCATAGCATACCAGTAGGCCTGTTGGTTAAATACCATATTAGCACTACGTTGCATCTGTACTTGCAAACGGGCCGTCATTTGACTTGCAATCACCGCACATAAAGCAACAATGAGCATCACAGTGATCAGTGCAACACCCTTTTGTTTATAAAGCCTAACTAGATTGCCTATCACTAGTTACTACCTATTGATTGCGTTTGTTGGCTTTGACCGTCACCAGGAACTAAAAACTGTCGACGAATAATACCGTAATCTTTTGTATCAACCTCAACGGCCATTCCTAAGGGTAAAGCATTACTTGACCATTTTTTTTGCCATGTTTTGCCATCGTAATACTCAAATGTTATAGCATTAACCTCTTTAATTAAGGGTCTTACTTTTGGCTCTTCGCCTACCACTGAATCAACAAAATTTGTGTGTAAACGTTGTAGTGTGCCTTCAACTAACCGATAAGCTACTGATTGCATATCACTACGTGGTAATAGCAAACCCGGATTAGTCCAGCCTTGTCTAACAAACGCAACAGCTTGGTCTTCAGTGGCAAAACTATCGCTAACGCTGTGTATATATTTCGTTGAAGGAGCCTCGCCTTCAATGCGCATGCTACGACGTGCTATTTGGATAATATCACGTTCAATAATCAAAAAAGCACGTTGTAATTCATTTTGTCGATTACTGCGATCTTTAGCCGTTTCATCACCTTTTAATACCGAATCAAAAATAGTAAAGCTCGATAAACTCACCAGTGAAAATATTGCAATGGCTATCAACACTTCTAATAAAGTAAAGCCTTTATCATTCGTATTAAATGGTCGCTGAAAAACTAACGTGGCACGAGTACAGTACATTATTTCTCCACTTTAGACACATAGGTGGTAAAACTACTGACGGCTAATTCGTCATCTTTATGTAACCGCACTTCCATCACAACAGCACGCATATCCTTATCCGTTGTTTTTATCACTTTTTGGGTCCAAAACCATGTTCGGCCAGCCATTTCAACCTCACCTTTAGCATTGTTTTTTGGTGGCCAAGTGGTATCTAAACTCACCGCAACTAATTGGTTTGATGCCACCCAATTAGCAAACATTTTATCTTCTAAGTGACCAATATTACGCGCATTATTGCTTGCAGCACTTAATAAGGCAACACCAGCAATTGAAAAAACACCCAATGCCAGCATCACCTCAATTAACGTAAATCCTAAAGATTTAGACCTAAAGCGACTAATCATCTAACACCGGACCTTCTATCGTTAACGGAATGCTATATATGCCCGTGACACGATATGCTAGCGTTGATAGATCATCATTGATTGATACTTGCTCTGTAAACTGAAAAGTGAGGCTAAAGGGGGTAATGTCGCCACCTGACAATATATATACTTGAGGTATTAATTGTTTTTCTTTTTCTGAATCACTGTCTTGTTCGTCAGAATCAAAAGACAAAAAATCGTCATCTTCATTGGTAAATACAGATGAATCAAACAATAAAGGTTCTTCAATGGGTAAATCATCTAAAGCTAACGTAAACTTTACACCTTCAGGTAACGTTTGTTCAGTTAACCAATCTTGCGACGCTATTTCACTCCACTTAACACCGTCATAACCTAAAAACTGATAGGTATTTTTATCAATATACAAACCTAATTCAATGTTATTCAATAAGCCATAGTTAGCCGCACTTTCAAAAAGCGTGGCAAACTTATAGCTAGCTTTTTGTAAGGTTTCTTCAGGTTTTTTGCCCGAAAAATTAAATTGCACTACAGACACTATTAAACCAATAAGCGCGATCACCATTAGGACTTCAAGTAATGTAAAGCCTTTAGAGTTTGTGATTGTTCGTTGCGAAAAGGTTTTTATCATTAAACTAAATCTAAAATTGATAGGGTATATATCATGGCTTTAATAGGCACAAAACACTCTGTTTTTATTCATTATATCGGTTGAAATTTATACCAATATAAAACAATAAAGGGCAATAAATTACCCTTTTAGCTTTTATACTTAAACCAACACATTGGTTTAAGTTATCGGTCTAAAGTAAGTTTAATTACTGATAGTCACCAAGGTTCCAATTACCAATATCGTCTTCTGTACCTACTTCACCGTCTGGTCCTGAGGTAAATACATCCATTTTACCTTGCTCGCCTGGGTTCAATAAAAGATATTCATTACCCCATGGATCTTTAGGAAGACGTTTCACATAACCACCATCAGGAAAACGACGTGGTATTGGTTCAATATCAGTTTGTGTTGTTAACGCTTCTAACCCTTGTTCTGTACTTGGATAATCATAGTTATCTAGTTTGTACATACTCAAAGAGTTTTCTAATGCCGTAATATCTTGCACAGCTTTTTGTAATTTAGCAGTATCTTGACTACCCATTAAATTGGGAACCACGACACTAAGCATCATGCCGATAATAACAATAACTACCATTACTTCTAATAACGTGAAACCTTGCGCACTTTTACTTTTGAGTCTATTTTTAAACATCATGTTTCCTACTAACTTATCTAATGTAAATGTTAATTTGATCTGTTTAACTGTATATGTTCACAACAATATGGAACGATAACTATCATGTTGAAATGAATTAATCATTTTAACTACCCGCCAATGAAGGTATTTAATTTTAATATAGGTTCTAATATTGCCATTACAATGAACAACACAACACCTGCCATCACAACCATCAATGCTGGTTCAAAAGCTTTTAATGAAATATTAACTAACGCTTCAAATTCTTTATCTTGGTTGTCAGCAGCCCGTCCTAGCATTTGATCAAGTTGACCACTTTTTTCACCACTGGCAAGCATATGTAGCATCATCGGGGGAAATAATTTTGTTTGCTCTAACGACAAATGCAAACTAGAACCTTCGCGCACTTTATCTGCTGCCAATTTAACCTGTTGTTTGATGTATAAATTATCAAGTACTTCACCAGATATTTTCATACTTTCTAATAACGGTACTGCACTGGCTGATAATATACTCAATGTTCTTGCAAAACGGGCGGTATTAAGCCCTTTAGCCACTTTGCCAATACCTGGTAAAGTAATAATACGTTCATGATATGCCATTTCAAACTTTGGCTTTTTCAATAACTCTGAGAAAGCCAACATAACAATGGCAATAAATAACACAATGAACAAACCATTAGCTTGTAAAAACTCACTACTGGCTATCAAAAATTTAGTTGACCCAGGTAAATTGGCACCCATATGCTCAAATTGGCCAACAATTTGAGGAACAACCTTGGTTAACAATATTGCAACAACACCAATAGCTACAACGGTCATAATAACGGGATACACTAAGGCTTGAATTAATTGTGAACGCATTTGCTCGCGCTGTTCAGTGTAGTCAGCTAAACGATTTAATACTTTGTCTAAATGGCCAGATTTTTCACCTGCGGCAACCATAGCACGATAGAGTCGGTTAAATACTTTCGGATATTCCGCCATACTTTCCGCTAAGCCATACCCTTCTGTGACCTTAGTACGAACCCCCATAATCATACTTTTAATACGATTTTTTTCACCCTGCTCAGAAACAGCCATTAAAGCCTCTTCAAGGGGCAAGCCTGATTCAACCAAGGTGGCTAATTGACGAGTAATTAATGCTAACTCGGCTGCAGAGACTTTTCCTTTGTCCTTTTGCTTTTCTAACTTGCCAGATGCCCCCAATTTTGATTTATTTCGCGCTAAGGTTGGTGTTACCTCGGTTGGCATCAACCCTTGTTCACGTAACAAAGCACGGGCTTGTCTTGGGGTATCGCCTTCAATAACCCCTTTTTTAGTTCTTCCTTTGCGATCTACTGCTTGGTAATCAAATGCTGCCATTAATCTTCTCTTGTGACACGTAACACTTCCTCAAGTGTTGTTTGTCCTGTCATCACTTTGTCAAAACCATCTCGTCGGATTGAAGCGGTATTGGTGCGAATATATTTTTCAATTGCCTGTTCGCCATGTCCGTTATGAATAATTTCACGCACATTGTCATCAACCACTAATAACTCATGAATACCCGTACGACCACGATAGCCTTTAAAGTTACATTCACTACAACCTTTAGCACGGTAAATAACTTGTTGATTATCAGCAGGCAAATTAAGTAGAGTACATTCTTCTTCGTTTGGTAGATGACTTTCGCGGCAATGAGGACACAAAGTTCGCACTAATCGTTGTGCCAGCACGCCAAGTAAGCTTGACGAAAGCAAGAAAGGTTCAACACCCATATCTTCCATACGGGTAATAGCGCCCGCGGCTGTATTAGTATGCAGTGTTGATAATACTAAGTGACCCGTTAAACTTGCTTGCACACCAATTTGAGCCGTTTCTAAATCTCGAATTTCACCTACCATAACCACATCAGGATCTTGACGTAATATTGCGCGTAATCCACGAGCAAAGGTCATATCAACTTTGGTGTTTACTTGTGTTTGTCCTATGCCTTCAATAGCAAATTCTATCGGGTCTTCAACCGTAAGAATATTACGCTCTTTTGAGTCAATTTGAGTTAAACCAGCATATAAAGTAGTACTTTTACCCGAACCTGTTGGCCCAGTAACAAGAATAATACCATGGGGCTTATCAATAAGCTGACTAAAGATACGACGGTTCTTATCTGTCATACCAAGCTCTTCTAGATCTAATCGTGCTGCATTTTTGTCTAATAAACGTAATACCACACGCTCACCATGCCCCGTTGGCATAGTTGACACACGTACATCTACCGCTCGGCCACCAATACGCAAGGAAATACGACCATCTTGAGGAATACGTTTTTCAGCAATATCAAGTTTAGCCATAACCTTAATACGAGAAACCAGTAATGAAGCAAGTTTTCGGTTAGGTTTCAAGACTTCCCGCAATACACCATCAACCCGAAAGCGAATCTGTAAAGCATTTTCAAAGGTTTCGATATGAATATCACTGGCACCTTCTTTAATAGCTTCACTGAGCATAGCGTTAATCAATTTAATGATTGGCGCGTCATCTTCATTTTCTAATAAATCTTCACTTTCAGTCATTTCATCAGCAAGTGAGTATAAATCAACTTCATTGCCGATATCTTCCATCATTTGCTGTGCTTCCGATGAATCGCGTTGATAAACTTGTGTTAATAAAAGTTCAAACGATGAGGCATCTTGAATAGCAAAACTAAAGGGTGCTTTAATTATCCGACGTACTTCAACAATTGTTTCTAAACGAATGCTGTCGAGGCAATGTAAAACATACTGGTTGTCTACTTTGGTCAATAACACACTATAGCGTTTGGCAAACGCAAAGGGTAAACGCCACGCTACAGCACCTTCATCGTCCAAGTTTTCGTCGGCATCCTCTACAAGTGACTCAACTATTTCATCAAGGGCAACCGCCTGTTCAACTGCGATATCGTTGTCTTTAATGGCTTCCTCAGACATTACTTATTCTCTTCTACTGCAAGCGGTTTCAATGATTCGTCTACTGCTGCATCTTCTTGATTAAATTTACCGTCTTTAATCGACTCTTGATACTTATCAAACGAAGGCGGCAAGGTTAATTGATCATTCCACTGCGGTAAAAGAGGTAATTTTTCATCACGCATCAAAGATAATCCTTCTTCTTGTTTACGTAATTGGTCTGCGCGAATAAAGTTATATTTCTCTTTGGCTAAATTGTGCATCACATCTGAGTCAGTCATAATTTGTGGTTTAAGAAAAACCATTAAATTACGTTTTCTTGTGGTGTTTGATGTTGATTTAAACAAATGCCCAATAATTGGTATATCACCTAGTAATGGCACTTTTTGCACACTTTCTTGTACATCTTCATCCATTAAGCCACCTAAAATAACGGTTTGACCACTTTCAACCATTACCGTGGTTTTAATTTCACGTTTGTTAATTGAAATATCAACACCCGTAGTACCACTCACTGATGAAACTTCCTGTTCAATCGTTAATTGTACACTGTTACCTTCATTGATTTGTGGGGTTACTAACAGTTTAATTCCCACTTCTTGACGGTCAACCGTTTGAAACGGATTAGAGTTATTACTACCTGTTTGTGAGCCAGTGATAATCGGAACTTCTTGACCTACTAAGAAAGAGGCTTCTTCATTATCTAAAGTAGTAATACTTGGCGTTGCTAAAATGTTAGAGTTAGTATCAGCGCTAACCGCCTGAATAATTGCACCCCAATCATTTTTCATAATACCGAACATACCACCGCTCACTGAACCTAGTACTTCTGCCAATAAGGTGTAATCACCTTCCGTATCTTGTTTATAGTAGCCTTTTTGAATGACTTCATTATCACTATTAACTAAAGCAGGTACAAATTCACCTTTTGTTTTTTCTGCCGCTTTAGCTGCTCCTGCAACAGATGAGATAGATGCTGGTCCATTAGTAAACTGGGTAAAACCACCCGTTTCGCTATACCATTGCACACCTAATTGAACGCCATCTGACTCATATACTTCAACAATAATGGCTTCAATATGCACTTGCGCGCGAGGCACATCAAGCTGACGAATAACCGATTCTAACGCACGTAACATATCAGGTTGCCCTGTAATGACTAACGTATTGGTTGATTCATGCGCTTCAATACTGGTATCAGTTTTTGAATTAGCCGCGGCACGTGATTTATTCACGCTGTCTTCTGAAGCAATCGTTTTACTGACGCCATTTAGCACTTTTACTAAATCTTCTGCTTTTGAATATTTAAGGTAATAAACACGGGTATTGCCGCTCGACTCTAATTCACTATCGAGTCGCTTAACTAATTGTGCTGCGCGTTCACGCGCTTTCACTTCACCACTAACAATCACACTATTACTGCGATCATCTGCCACAATTTTGGGAATAAGGAATGTTGGTTCACCTGCTTTACCACCAGAAGGCTTATACATGGCTTCAATTATACGCACCATTTCACCTGCTGATGCATACTGTAATTTGATAATTTCTATGTCTTGATCGCCCGCTCTGTCAACACGTTCAATAATATTAACCAATCTATTAACGGTAGCAGCAGTACCCGTAAGCATGATAACGTTGGCAGGATCATAATTAGTAACATTACCACCACCCGCTTGATCTGATAATTGTCTTAGCAAAGGTACTAACTCACGTACAGTAACATTTTTTACTTCAACAATGCGGGTAACCATTTCGTCACCCAGTATTTTCCCATCATCACCAATAACAGGAATAGCTGCCGTTTTTGCATCCTTATTACGAATGATTTTGATAATGTTATTATCTCTTTCTATCGCTGAAAAGCCATATACCTGTAAAACGTTAAGGAAAAATTGATAATATTGCTCTTCTGATAATAAATCATAACTACGCACATTAATTTTACCGCGCACGTTAGGATCAACAATCATGGTTTTTTTCAAGTTTTTGCCTACAATAGTGACAAATTCAACAATTTCCGTGTCTTTAAAACTTGGCGAATATTCCGCAGCACTGGATTGACCTACAACAAAAATGCCACTAAAAGCGACTGCAGTTGTCAAAACCAAACCAAATTGCTTAAGTTGCTTAAACTTGTGGCGTAACGGTTTAACCACAATGGCGTTTAAGGGTGTACCCATGAAAAATTCCTTATTGCTGCTTTATTTATATCAAAAGTTTTTACTAAAAACTTACGCGTATTTTAGTTAGTTGCTTATTTATTCAATTTAGTTGCTAATTTTTTACTTTATTATTCAATATTTATTCAATGCTGAACAGTATTTGAACTAAGTCATTGTTGCGGTTAACTAATAATGTAATATCTCGTTCAGTCTTCAATGCTGTCATTGCTTGTGCTGCTTCAATAGGCGCAAGTAAATCATATCCATTCATTTGCACTGCTATATCACCTGCTTTTAGCCCTGACAAATTAAAGAAGTCAGGTTCTTTACCTGCCGATAAACGATAACCAACAATTTCGCCATTCTTACGTGCTGGAGAAATACGAAGATAATCTGTTATTTTACCAGGATCATTACTTAAATCAGCCCGTAATTTTTTTGCCGTGTTACTTAAGCTTTGGTTAGCACGTTGGTCAACAACATTTGTTGTTGCCGATGAAGACGATTGACTTGCATCATTCTTATTTTGTTGAACACTTTGTTTAGTACGTTCTTGCTTATGCGACACCGTTTGCGCAGGTTGATTATAATCTGCGCCATCAAGCATTAGCGTTTCAGCGCGGCCAGACTGCTTTATGATAACACGATCAATTAACACTTGCTCAAGGCTGGCACGTGTATCTTTTATAATATCACCAATACCGTAAGTTTCTTGCTTGCCTTTGTTTTCAATAATGGCTGCCGCAATACCAACGTCATCACTTGCCACTAAACCAGATAAAGTAAGCTGTAACCGTGTTTCAGGCGCATTAGTAATTTGCTCCACAACCACCTCTTGCTCTTGAGTTTTATACTCACCAAATAAATTTAGCGCTTTTAATTTAGATAAATCATAATTTTTATCATGTGATTGATTTTTTGTTGGCTTAACACTGCCCATACCATTAATATTAATGGTATGGTTTGCGCTAGGTATTACCAGCCACGTTGTTTTTGCCACCATAAAAGCAATGTAAATTAACAACAATATACTAACGCCTTGCGCAATTTTTTGTTGAGGTAATTTTGCCAAAGCAGCAGAAAATGATGTTAGATTATTTGTTAATGCCATTGATTATTTAGCTTCTTTTATTCTTCATTTAAAAAAAGTTAACTAAGATAACTTAGGTAGCTTTCAATATAATACTTTTGTGATATTACAAAAAATATGTAATTTACAAATATAAGTTGACGATAATACTCGACCATTAGCCTACCAACAAGCAATGACCGCACTTTTTAACGAATATTTACAAAAGAAACAAAAAGTGTGCGAAGTTTATCCGTGAATATGTTATTTTTCGCCAAAATAACGACGGTTATTTACTATATAATCACGACGGATGTAATAGACACATTTATGGCAACAATAAATAAAGATAGTTCAACTTTATTAACATCAACTAGGCTTGACAAATGGTTGTGGGCTGCACGATTTTACCGAACCCGTGCTATAGCAAAACAAATGATTGATGGTGGTAAAGTATTTTACAATGGTCAACGTGCAAAATCAGGTAAAGCTGTTGCGGTGGGTGATTCAATAAAAATTCGTCAAGGTTTCGATGAGAAAGAAGTTATAGTAATTGCATTAGCTGATACGCGTCGTGATGCCACTTTTGCCCAAACCTTATATGAAGAAACAACCAAAAGTATTGAAACAAGAGAAAAAAATGCGCTTGCCCGAAAGCAAGGTATTTTACTCAGCCCAGCAAGTGATACTAAACCCGATAAAAAACAACGTCGAAAATTACGAGAATTTAAAGAAAGGATGTAAACATTATGTCTACAACTAAGACTAAAGCAACCGACATACTTAACCGTTACTTATTCAACGACAGGCACGTACGTGGTGAACTAGTTCAACTAAGTCAAAGCTATCAAAGCATTATTAAAAATCATCATTACCCTGTTGGCGTACGTATACTATTAGGTGAATTATTAGCGGGCACTTGTTTATTAACTGCAACGTTAAAATTTGAAGGTAGTATCACTGTACAATTACAAGGTAATGGCCCTGTGGGCTATATGTCTGTTAATGGTGACAATAAGCAGCAAATGCGTGGCATTGCAAAAGTTGTAGACCCCGAAGGTGCCAAAGATGCGCATTCTCTGCAAGCCTTGCTTGGTAAAGGCAATATGATTATTACCATAAAACCTGATCAAGGCGAAGCCTACCAAGGGATAGTGGCCTTAGATAAACCAAGCCTCGCTGAATGTTTTTCACATTATTTTGACGTTTCTGCCCAAATCCCCACACAAGTTTGGTTATTTAGTGATGATGAAAAACAGCAAGTCGCAGGTAGCTTGGTACAATTACTACCTGATGGTGACGGCAGTAATGAAAATAAAGCGCAACAACACGAAGATTTTGAGCATTTAGCACAATTGACAAATACCATTAAAGGGGAAGAAATTTTTTCACTTGAAGCGGAAGCTTTACTTTATCGCTTGTATCATCAAGAAGAAGTCAGTTTATTTGAACCCCAAATCGTGACTTATCAATGTGGTTGCTCAAGTGACAAATGCTTATCAGCTATCGCCCAGATAAAGGCAACAGAACTTAAAAACATGTTGGCAGAGCAAGGAAAGGTTTCAATGACCTGCGATTACTGTTTAACCACTTATGACTTTTTTGCTGAACAACTAGAAAGTTTCATTTCGAAAGATATCCATTAGTTGTTAACTTTCATTCTGATCAAAAAACGTCTTATCTACACTCTTTTAGGCAAATATTGCTTAAAAGAGTGTTAAAGCCTTACTTTACTGCAACCCTTACTACTATTATGTTGTAATATTACTAACAACGCATACCACTCTATTTTCACTATTTCTGTCGCTTATACTGAAAACTTTCATCTTAGGTTATTTTTTACTTTCGTTTTGTTCATTTTTAAAATAGAATATCGAATTATTAGCTCGATGAAAATTTTTACCCATTATTTCAGAATTAACTTAACCCCAACTTTATATTCGTCATACCCTAGGAGTGAATTTGCTATGACCGCCCAAGAAAACTCAATTGACTTGTCACAATACGGCATTAACGATGTATCCGAAATTATTTACAACCCATCGTATGAGTTACTATTTAGTGAAGAAACTAAAGCCGACCTCGAAGGTTTTGATAAAGGCGTAGTCACTGAGCTTGGCGCAGTCAATGTTGACACGGGTATTTTTACAGGCCGCTCTCCTAAAGATAAATATATTGTTCGCGATGACGTTACCCGTGATACGGTTTGGTGGTCTGATCAAGGTAAAAACGATAACAAACCAATGACACCTGAAACGTGGGCTGAGCTTAAAGGTTTAGTTACTACTCAGCTTTCTAGTAAACGTTTGTTTGTTGTTGATACTTTTTGTGGCGCTAATGACGATACACGCTTAAAAGTTCGCTTTATTACTGAAGTAGCATGGCAAGCACATTTTGTTAAAAATATGTTTATTCGTCCATCAGAGCAAGAATTAGAAAGCTTTGAACCTGATTTTGTAGTGATGAATGGAGCGAAAACAACTAACCCTAACTGGCAAGGGCAAGGGTTGAACTCTGAGAACTTTGTTGCTTTCAACTTAACCGAAAAGATTCAGTTAATTGGTGGTACTTGGTACGGTGGCGAAATGAAGAAAGGGTTGTTCTCAATGATGAACTACTACTTACCATTACAAGGCATTGCTTCAATGCACTGTAGCGCCAATGTTGGAAAAGACGGAGACACAGCTATTTTCTTTGGTTTATCAGGCACAGGGAAAACAACCCTTTCAACCGATCCAAAACGCCAATTAATTGGTGATGATGAACACGGTTGGGATGACAATGGTGTTTTTAACTTTGAAGGTGGTTGTTACGCAAAAACCATAAATTTAAGCAAAGAAAATGAACCTGATATTTATAATGCTATTCGTCGAGATGCTTTATTAGAAAATGTAACCGTAGCTAACGATGGTACAGTTGATTTTGATGATAATTCTCGTACTGAAAACACCCGTGTTTCTTACCCTATTTATCATATTGATAATATCGTTAAACCAGTTTCTCGTGCTGGTCATGCAAAGAAAGTTATTTTCTTAACGGCTGATGCATTTGGAGTATTACCGCCAGTAGCCAAATTAACACCTGAACAAACTGAATATTATTTCTTATCAGGCTTTACCGCGAAATTAGCAGGTACAGAGCGTGGTATAACAGAACCAACTCCTACTTTTTCAAGTTGTTTTGGTGCAGCATTCCTAAGCTTGCACCCAACACAATATGCTGAAGTTTTGCAAAAGCGTATGCAAGCTGCAGGCGCCGAAGCTTACTTAGTTAACACGGGTTGGAATGGCACAGGAAAACGTATATCAATAAAAGCAACACGCGCTATTATTGATGCTATTTTAGATGGTTCAATTGACAAGGCAGAAACTACCATAGTGCCTATGTTCAATTTAGAAGTTCCTAATGCCATTGATGGCGTTGAAGATAATATTCTTGACCCAAGAAATACCTATGAAAATGCAAGTGAATGGCATGAAAAAGCGGTAGATTTAGCCAATCGCTTTGTTAAAAACTTTAACAAATTCACTGACACAGACAATGGTAAAGCATTAGTTGCAGCTGGGCCTCAACTGTAATAACTGATGCAAATAAAAAAACCACTAACAAGTAATTGTTAGTGGTTTTTTTATGATTTTTCTGAGTTAACTAATACCATATATGGTATAACTACAATTAAAACTTCTTTGGTAAATAAACTTTTGCTTGTAAACCACCTGTGGGTTTATTAGATAATTCAACCCGACCGCCATGGGTATCAACAATACGTTTGATAATTGCCAACCCTAAACCACTTCCTTCAGTTCCCCTAGCTTTATCACCTTGAGTAAAAGGTTGAAATAAACGTTCAATATCAGCATCAGGAATACCCTCACCTTCATCACTCACAATGAAATAAACATACTTTTTTTCATGCCCTGTAATAACTTCAATATTCCCTTGAGTATATCGTAAAGCATTTTGAATTAGATTAGCCAAAGCTCGTTTAATTGCAACATAACGCAATGGTATTTCGGGGCAATTACCAGCAGTAAAAATAATGTTTCGGTTCGCAGGCGTTTCAACGTTAAGCACCTCCTCCACTAACAAATTCAAATCCCCTAACTCAGCTTTGTCTTTAGAACCATGACGTAAATAATCAATGAATTGATCGATAATATTATTCATATCATCAATGTCATTCTCAATACCTTCTTTCAAAAAATCATCCATATCTGACATCATTTCACTGGCTAAACGGATGCGAGTAAGCGGCGTTCTCAAATCGTGCGAAATACCTGCCATAAGCAGATTTCGATCATTTTCTAATTGTTTAATCCCCTTAGACATATGATTAAAAGCTTGCGTTACTGCCATAATTTCTGACGTACCATGCTCAGTTAAGGGTTCAGGAAAATTGCCTCGTCCTACTTCTTCTGCCGCACGTTGCAAAGATTTCAAAGGTCGATTTAACTGCCGTACAAATAGCCAACCGCCTGCTACGCTCAAGACACCAATAATACCAAGGAAGAAAATGAGGGGGGAAAAATTTGCTTCCTCTAAACCCATTAAAGGAATTTTAACCCACAAACTAGGGGCTTGTGGCGGACGAATCCAAAAAAGATATTCATCACCCTGAGAAATTCTTACTTCGGCTGGGCCACCCAACAATGCCGACATTTGCTCGCTGCGATATGGATAATAACCCGCAGAAGCTAAACCTAGCTTTAATGCATCTTGCTCACGATATACCCCAATACCCGTTTCATGATGAAACGCCTCGGCCATTTTGGGGCTTAAGCGAACATCATTAATGTCAATAAAAACAACCCTAATCTGTTTAGCTAATAACTGATTTATTTGTTGCTGATTTGGCTCAATAACATATAAGGCAAACGATATATACGACACAACTTGGTTTACAAATAACAAAAATCCGATGAGTAGAACGGTTTGTCCAAATGCGCTACGGGGTAATACTTTCATGAAAAACCTACGATTAAGGAAAAATCCCGTTTGCAACAAATAAGTTCAATGCGCGATAAAATCCCATCTATAACCAATAATGCTAAACAGATGTGCCGTCAGGCACAAAAACATAGCCTAAACCCCAAACCGTCTGTAAGTAACGGGGCTTTGCAGGGTCTTGTTCTAACATTCGGCGCAAACGTGATACTTGTACATCAATACTACGTTCAAGTGCTGAATAATCACGACCACGGGCTAAATTCATCAATTTATCGCGGGATAACGGTTCTCTAGGATGAGTTACTAACGCTTTTAATACCGCAAACTCGCCACTGGTTAAAGGCATATTAACGTCACCTTTAACCATTTCACGAGTGGCTAAGTTAAGTTCATACTCGCCAAACACAATGTTACTTTCTGCCATAGAAGGCGCACCAGGTGCTTCTTGTATCCTACGACGCAATACCGCTTTTATACGTGCTAATAACTCTCTTGGGTTAAAAGGCTTAGGCATATAATCATCTGCGCCAATTTCCAAACCAATAATTCGATCCACTTCATCACCTTTGGCTGTCAACATCACAATAGGGATACTATTATTTTGTTGGCGTAAACGTCGACAAATAGATAAACCATCTTCGCCTGGTAGCATTAAATCAAGCACTAACAAATGAAAGTTTTCTCGTTCAAGTAATCTATCCATTTGTTCTGAATTAGCTGCGCTACGTACAGTGAACCCTTGTTCGACCAAGTAACGTTCTAATAATGAGCGTAAACGCATGTCATCATCTACCACTAAAATTTTTTGAGTTTCTTGGGGCATTTTATTTTCACCATAATTTTGCATTGATTATAAAATTACTATAAGCGATATGGCAATGAATTCAAAAGAGCGATTAGTAAATGTTTCCAGCCATTTGTTACAATTTATGAATACGGCTGCAACACTCATTCATTAGGCTATGCTTTTTACTCACAACTCAGTTTAACACCTAATGCCGTGAATAATTTATTGCGCTGTGTCAGAATAAATTCTGACCTACATAGTGTATTTCAAAGTTAACAGTGGCTCCAGAATGTCTACTGTAGATAATTAATTGCTTGAGTAGATACACATTGAGTAAAGCTTTTCTTCCGTTCGCTGTGCGACAAAGCATTAATCGCTTTTTTTACTAAAGCCATTTTTTGTTTTCGTTCAGCATCAGGTAAATGCATTAATTGTTCTTCAAAGCAGCCTAATAGGCCAAAATTTAACGCAATGTCTGATTTCATACTATCAGTGTCAAGACAACGAATTAATTTTTCTGCTAAACGATTTTTATCCATACGCAAAATAAGATCATTAATTTTATAGTTAACAGGTTCTATTTGCCGTGCTTGGTTACATGCAAACAGCATATCTGCTACGGCAACCTTTGGTATAAGGTTTTGATGCTGTTCACTAAACTGTTGCTTTAACCAGGCATTATGTTGCGCAGATTCATCAATTGAATTTGCTTCAGAAGCGTGTACACATACAAGATAAAAGTTATTCAGAATAAGTAAAGTAAGAATGATAATTTTCATTTTATAAGCTTACTTATTGTACTTCTTAAATTCAAGTGATAACTCCGTAAATATCTCCTTGCGAAACATACACGCGAGTAACTAAAAATAATAGATATTCATTGTTTTATGTGATAAATATCACATTGATACGGTATGTATTTTTAACTGGCTATTGCAAGCATCCGACATTTTTATGCATTATCATTGCTTTTGTCGTATATTCAATAGCGTAACTATTAACTTTTAGCTCGCGTTCAAGAGAAATTTTACAAAATTGTAGGTGCTGCATACTAGCCTTTAAGCGCATTTTTTACCACTATGTATAAATCAGGGAAACATTATGAATACAGAAGAAATAATTAATCGAGTCACCGAAATGACATTGTTTTATGGTCCTAAATTAATTGGTGCCATAGCCGTATGGATCATTGGTGGCTGGATAATTAACGCCATTGGAAGCGCTGTAAAAAGAGCATTAGAAAAAGGAGGAACAGATCCATCTTTAATGCCTTTTCTAACAGGTATTGTAAACGGTTTGTTGAAAGTAATGTTGGTTATTACTGTGCTGGGTATGTTGGGCATCGAAATGACCTCATTTATCGCCATTCTTGGTGCTGCTGGTTTAGCTGTAGGTATGGCTTTATCTGGCACATTACAAAATTTTGCTGGTGGTGTGATGATACTCATCTTCAAACCATTCAAAATTGGTGATGTAATTGAAGCACAAGGCTATACAGGTAAAGTAGAGCAAATACAAATTTTCAATACCATTATGAAAACCCCTGATAATAAAACCATCATCATTCCTAATGGTGGTTTATCAACATCTTCAATGGTTAATTATTCAACCGAAGCTACAAGACGCGTTGACTGGACTATTGGTATTGCTTATGGCGATGATGCCGACAAAGCCCGTGAAGTTATTAAGCGTTTATGTGATGAAGATTCTCGTATTTTAAAAGATCCAGAGTTATTTATTGCCGTTTCAGCCTTAGCAGACAGTTCAGTGAACTTTGCCGTTAGAGCATGGGTTAACGCTGCCGATTACTGGGGTGTATACTTTGATTTAAATGAAAAAGTATACAAAACGTTTGAAAGCGAGGGGTTAAATATTCCGTTTCCACAAATGGATGTTCACGTACACAAAAACGATTAATTAATTTTTATATCCTGTTAAATACAAGAGCCACCCATTAAGTTGAGTGGCTCTTTTTATTTTCAACAGTGCAATCTATCAAAACCGAATGCCAGTTACCTACTATATTGCTAACGTTTAGCATTAGCATATCTCAACCAAATATAGATACCGCTCACTGAAAGTAAAATAAGCAATATCGCTACTGCATCCATAAACAACACACCAAACAATCCAAATATTCGGCCACTGTGGGCATCTAAGATAATGCGCTCTAACGTTAAAAACTGCGACCGATAAGCTAATTCGATTTTCGCCTTTAAAGTCTCTGATACTTCAGAAGGAGACAGCCAGCTTGGTTCTCGAACAAAAGCAACCTCTTGCCAAACTGAAAAACTGCTATCACTTTGAAAATACCCCGACGCTGTTTTAAAAATAATACTTTCTTGATTCACCTTTATAGCACTGATGTTAGTTGGAACGCCAAAATCTTCTCCTAGTTGATCGATTAAATCACCTTGCAGGTTAAATAAACTTATTTGGTTACTTTTTACCACCAAAATGATTGGTGAGTCTCCATATAAAGCTGAAGAAATTAATGTCGCGGCAATAATCTCAGTACTACTTTTCATCAATAAATGATTATTTAACCAAAGTAAATTGTTGCCAACTCGAAGGGTGTTCTGCTTTTGTTTGGAGTTTACCTGATAAATGCGAACATCGTTTGGAGGCGAAATACCATAAAGATCCAGTAACCAAAGATTAGAAATAGGTTGATGCGCTAGTGAAAGTGTTGTTGTATGATTTAGTGCAACTCCGCTGAGGGACAAGAATATAATGAAAAATGCGGCCATTATACCAAGCTTGCGATGCCACTCACGTAAATGTCGAATGAGGCGAGAATGTAACAATTTGGAGTTAAATTTCATTACGAATAATTTGAATAGGATAGTTTGGTTTAATTAACTATTTTGCCGTATCTACTACTTTTTATCCAGAAATTATCAATTATCATTCATCACTTTTGCATTCAACCAAAGGGCTACTCGAGCGATTTTAGTTGTTGCTCTCACAGATAAAGTGGCACCAGTAATGCCATCAATGTGTTGGTTTAGCTGATTGTCCTCTCCAATTTTTGCATTTAAAAATTGTTTAGTATAAAAGTCATATCGAACTTCATCACCTCGACTTTCTCTAAAGGTTAATACTTTAAAATGACTAATTTTCTGCTCTTTTATGTGCACACCAATAGTAATTGGCTTTTCTTTACCAATTTCATCTAAAATCCAGACGGTTTCATTACCTAACTGCCAATATCTAACTCGTATGAGGTTATAATTATGCTGCAAAATTTCAGCAATAACAGCTTTATCTTCTGAAGTAAGCCAAACCATTCTGGCTTCAGGTGCTTGGTCAGGAAACACATAACTAATAAAGTCTTTAGACGTTTGATAGACACCTTTGGCCGCAGAATGACTACTCGAAAAAAATAAAAGCAACGCAATAAACAAAACGAAAGAAAACTTAATCATAGTTAGATTCACCGTTTACTGAAAAGTGTCATTGAAGTAATGAAAATAACGATACTTAATTATCCGAAATGACATCATACCGTTATTCACTTATTTTATCCTGATATCAATATTAGTTAACCTTAAAACTGGTAACCAACACCGAGGTTAAAACCTTTAGAATCTTTGGCTCCACCCAAATCTTCATAATCAGCTTTTAGCACAACATTTTCGTGTAGATAGTAATTTACCCCCACATTGGTTGATTTCACTGCTGTAGCATCATTATTGCCTGCATTATTGTCATATTCTGCATAACGAGCAAAAACACCTACCTTTTCATTAATTGCATATGAAGGCTCTATATACCAACCTGTTTGTTCATCACGACCCAATGCAGCAGCTTCATCACCATTAATATCCCAACGAGCATATAGTGCTCGTACAGTGAAGGCATTCACTTGATAAATAGCATGTGCTTCTAACAACGTTGCCTCTGCTGTATCAATAGGAGCACTAAAGTTAGTGCCGCCTTGTGTAATATCAGTTTGGTATTGCAATGTTGCTGCTAACTCTAAACCGTTAATAGCGGTGTACTTAATACGTGCTGTATACGCTAAGTTTTCTGCATTTGCATTAGCTACTTTTTGACGACCACTTCGCACTTTAAAGTTATCACTTACTGCTAAACCACTTGTTGCCGCGCCATCAATACTGACACCAGCTGCTGGTTTAAAGTTAAATAAAACACCTGCTTCCCACCACGTGGCAGGTATAATGTTTTTCTCAACAGCATTACGCTCTACACCATAAAAAGTGGGTGGCTCATGAGTTTCATTAATAATACCGACAGGAATAAGAAACAAACCTACTTTACTGCTTGTCAATTCAGTAATATCTATTTCAATAAAAGCTTGCTCAAGTTCAACTTCACCTGATTGACCTTCACCCGCAATTGAATGCTCTAACTCAAATTCTGAAAAAAAACGAATACTGTCATTAAATTCATGGCCAAAAAATAAAACAAAACGGTGAAAATCAATTTTTGCATCGCTATCATCATAATTATTATAGTGTAATTCGCCATACCCACCTATGCTGGTGTTCGCAAACAATCCTTCTTGATTTTCTACTTCGGTTTCAATGTGTTCTGCCGTTGCATTAAGTTTCTGGTCTGTTTCATCTAAGCGTTTTTCTAACGCTTCTAAAACTTTTTGTTGTTCAGCAATCGTTTGTCTAAGCTTATCTGTTTCTTCGTTAGCAGTGGCAACATTACTAGCAAAAAGACCTAATAAAGCCGACGCAATAAGTGTTTTTTTCATCATGTTTATTATTCCAATATAAATGTAATTATGTTTTTGATACTCGTGGTATCAACAAAATCAAATAATAGGAAGGCTTTATTATTAAAGTAACAGGGGCGCCTTCTCAAAAGAGGCGCTATTAAATCACGAGACTGAATAACAATCAATATCGTTTGCATTATTCATACTATAGGTGTACTAACTTTGATTTAAATCATGAATAACTTTCATATATTAAGTTAATGAAGTAAATGCTTTACCACAAATTAATAAACTGTGGCCCAAACCAATATTATCAATACGTTTTTCAATAGCTAAACCACTCGCCTCAACCAAGGCTATGAATTTATCTGCCGCGTACATTCTACTATTACCGTTAGCAAAACAAGTAAAATATAGTGACGTTGCATTTAAACTGAATGCGGCAGCATCAAACTGTTGTGCGTCCCAAAAAGTTTCTAAAATAAACACTTTTTGCTGACCCGTAATACCATTAACAATGTTGGAGAGAATAATTTTGATTTGAGGTTCAGAAAAACAATCTAAAAACTGACTCATCCAATAGATGTCTGCCTTGTCTGCAAGCTTTTGCTTAGGATCTAACATGTCGCAAGGAAATTGGTGAAAGCGTTCAACTAAATCCGCGGCAGAAATATTTTGGCTTGCTTTAGCTAATTGAGGCGGCAAGTCCATAATAGTCATGTGTACTTCGCTATTATATTGTAAACACTTAGTGGTAAATCGCCCCGTATTACCGCCAATATCAACAATATGTTTTGGATTAGACTCAAAGATTATAGGTAGAATTTCATCAAAGGCGTGATCAGAGTAAAAATGATCAAATGAAAACCAACTTTCTCTTATTTGATCAGGTAATTCAGCAAGATGCGGATAGAGTGTTTCCCAATTGCCAAATACTTTTAATCCTTCTGGTTTGCCTGTTTTAATTGACTCAGTAAGTTTGGCTAAACCCTGGTAACCAAAATGTTGAGTAAACTCAAAGTTTACGACTGACATTTCGTCGTGTAGAAGAAAAAAAGCAACCTTGGTTAAGCTATAACGATCCAAGTTCTTTTGATCATTTTCATCATCAGAAATAATCGTAACTAAACCACAGGTCAGCGCAAAATCTAACAAAACACTTACGCCATATTCACTTACATTTACAGCCTCAACAATCTCACTTAACAGCACCCCTTACGTCTATTTTTATCAATAAACTGTAAAATACCAAGCTCTTTCATTGCCACCGTTGCTTGAAAAATATAGGGCGAAAAGGCGATATGCTGTGCCATTGATTTAGCATCTAATGCCGATACTTCATCCTGTTTAGGTAATTGAATCATTTAATTTTCGTCCATTTCAATTTGATTTTTTATGGGGTTATATTGTGAGTATTTTATTTTTCCATAAATATATAAGATACTGATAACCCTATTAATAGGTTTGCATTTGATTTCATTAGTGGACTATCGTCAAAGGATGTATTTTTAAGGTAAGTATATCGAGTAAATAAACCTAGCCAAATATTTTCTCGTCGCCATGTACCGCCAAACGATACTTTAATACCAGCATAACCACCTTTAGCACTGTATTCAGCCCTATTGTCCTTTGCATCATCAGCTGATACAGAATAAAAATATTGGGCATACTTATCGGAATAAAATAATGCTGCCACGGAGGAGTCTATAATGGTTCTACCCCCCAAAATATCAGCGTTAAATTGATATTTATTATTCAGGCTAATTTGACTAGTCCATCCTGCATCTGCAATTTTTTTAAAATCAGTATGAACCGCTTTTCGTACAGAAAAATCAATAAAAGTGCGGTTTTGTGAGCGACTATCTCCAGCAAAGTAATATTCTAAAGAGGGGCCTAATTCACCAACCCAGTCTAAGTCATCCATACCTTGTCGGGTTTTATTTTTACTACTATCAACAGGAATAGAGCCAGCTGCGTCCAATGCCAAATGCCATTTTTTATTATTAAACAAATCACCTTCAAACGCATTTCGGTCAATAACAACAGAATCATTTTGATAATATATATAAGGAGTAGGAATAAAATAAAAACGCGACTCATCAGCGCCAATATAATCATCAATGGTCATCATTGATACCCCAAAACCTATTGAGTAATGGGCAGTGTTTTCACTTTTATTCCTATTTGTTTCCGTATTAGCATTCTGTTCTTTGGGGATCACCTGTTCGTTTGCCCATATCGTTTGAGCAAAGAATAGTATGAAAAATAAAAGTATTTTGAATATATTCAATGATTACGCAATGCCACCGTTAACTGAAATGACCTGACGAGTAATATAGCTTGCCCCATCAGACATTAAAAAAGCCACCGCACTTGCAACTTCATCGGGCTTGCCCATTCGTCTTAAGGGGATCATATTTTTTAAATCCGCAATCGGCAGCTCATCGGTCATTTCTGTTTCAATTAAGCCTGGTGCAACGCAATTCACGGTAATTTTTCGTTTAGCTAGTTCAAGCGCAAGCGCCTTTGTTGCGCCAATAATCCCGGCTTTTGAGGCGCTATAATTGACTTGCCCTCGATTACCTATTTCACCAGAGAGTGACGAAATAGTAATAATGCGACCGCCTTTTCTAGCGCTTACCATTGGCATAACTAACGGATGCAATACATTATAAAAACCATCTAAATTGGTATGAATAACGCTATCCCATTCAGCGCTAGTCATGGCAGGAAAAGCGGTATCGGCTGAGATACCTGCATTACAAACAATGCCGTAAAAATTGCCATATTCTGCAATATGTGTTTCTAACGCTTTTTTTGTGCCTTCTCTATTAGCCGCATCAAACTGCACAATAGTTGCTTGTACACCTTTAGCTGTAATGGCTTGAGCCACTTGCTCTGCGCTTGTCATGTCAGCACGACAATGAAGACAAATATCAAAGCCCATCTCTGCCAGTTTTATCGCAATGGCTTTACCAATGCCTTTACTGGATCCTGTTACTAAAACACGGCGATTCATATCCTATTTACTCCATTGTAATAATTTTGAACGCAATAGTGCTTCTTGCTCAGCACAAACCTCAAGGCTAGCGGCAACATCATCTATTGTCACATTTTTTCTATTTTTACAAAACAAAACCGCTTTCATTGCAAACTCACGCCATAAATCACCAATTTCAGTAGTAAATGTTGAAATTTCGAATAAAGCATCATCGTTAAGAAAGGCTGCGGCTTCGTCCAAGAAACTAGCAAACATAAAACGGAATCCAGCGCCTCCTGTGCCAATTTCTTCTTGCATGCGCACGATGTTTCCTAAAAACATGGCTGCGTCTTTATGGGGTTTATCCTTTAGTGTTTTAATTTTTTTAACTAGGTGTCTAATACCTTTATTACCAAAAAAGGGTAATAACAAACCATTCATCATTTTGGCTGTTTTCTTAATGCTACTTTTAATTTGTGGGGCTAAATCAACCTCAGTTGTTGGCAAGGTCATTTCATACATTAACCCTTTTGCAGCTAAAACCCCTTTTGCAAAACGAGCACGCTTTAAATCATCTGCAGGGCAAGTCACCACGTCTTCAAAAACAGGATCGCTAATTAAATAATCACCTTGCTCATTTTTACCGTAAACTGTTAAGTTATGGGCATTAAATTGAAAACGCATATCTTCAGGAAAATAAGGTAACCAATAAACTGATGTTTGTAAGCCAACCAGTTTTCCTTCGCTTAACGCTTTGTCTAACGCCTTCATGCCAGCTTCAGGGTTGGAAAATTTTTGTGAATTAACTTTTACGTTTAACTTTTTACACACAGAAGAAATAATAGATTTTGGTGGCATTCTGTAAGCAATAAGTGGTAAACCTCCTACCTTTACAATAGGAAGATAAACAAAAGTTAACGCTGAGGATAAACCAAAAACCATTGGCTCTGACAGGTTCATTCCTTGAGAATTAAGCATATTGGCTACAACGCCAGATTCACAATGAGATGATTGTTGATGGCTTATTTTATTTTCAATTGCGTTCATTCTTTAATAACCGGTTGTTTTAAGTCTTCAAGTGAAATATTAAACGCTTCACAATATTTAGTTAATTTTTTGTCTGATAACTTGGCAAAGATTTCTGGTTTCATGTGACGTTTAATTTGCCATTGAAAAAAGCCAGAAGCATGAGCAAGCGACATTAAATCAAACCGATATAGGGGTAAATAATAGGCAATGGGAGATACTGTACCCGCTAAAAGCGCTTTTTTCATGTCATTTAATTGCTCATCAAGTGCTTGAACAGCCATTTCAGTGGCAAAACCTTCCACTTCCCACCCTGACGATTGTACGCCTTGATAATGGCCATTTTCATCCACAGCATAAATAAGCTTTTTATGACCGTCATAAGATTTGCAACTATCTTGTGGTACTTGCTCTTTTTTCATAAAATAATGCTCGTTACAATGTTGTTAGTTAACATACAGTTAATTGCATAAACCCACTAGAAAACCGTCCACTTTCGGGTACATAACACAATAACTTATCTCCCGATTTTAATCGACCCGAATTAAATAGCTCTTCCAACATAATAAATATAGAAGCAGACCCTGTATTTCCCTTGGCGGTTAAATTGGTAAACCATTTGTCATAAGGTATGCTAAAGCCAATATTTTCTAGTCCGTCAAACAGTTTTTCGCGAAAGTACGTTGAAGAATAATGGGGCAAAAAATAAGTGAAATCTTCTGCTTTAATGGCACGTTTAGCCATTATTTTAGATAATGCCTTCTCTACCGTTATCGATACAATATTTTCATTTAATATCTTAACATCTTGCTTAACTGACATAATCGATTGTTGTGAACGTTCGTCGTCATCAAACCTCATCCAGCCCTGTAAACTGCCCTCTACTTTATCAGCTCCTGCATACATACAAGGTTCCATTTGATCAGCAAAAGACAAAGTTTCAATCCAATCAATTTCAAGTGATAGCTTATTAACATTAGGCTCATTAGACAGTAAAGCAGAGCCAGCACCATCTGATAACATCCAACGTAAAAAATCTTTTTCAAAGGCAATTTCTGGTTTTTGATCTAATTGTGCTAATTTGTATTCACTCTCAGCTTCAAATCTTTCCGATCGCATAATACTTGAGGCCAACTCACTTGCCACAACAACGCTACGGTGACTTTCACCCGCTTTAATGTTCAAAAAGGCATATTTAAGTGCGGTAAGTCCACACAAACAAATGCCCGCTGTTGATACAACTTCACATGGTGGGTTTTTTAATTCGCCATGAACCATAACCGCATGATTTGGCATAATTTGGTCAGCCATAGACGTACTGGCCACTAAACAATCAATGTTGTTTAGTTCGTCTTCATGCTTAAATAACCCTTTAACCGCATTCGCAGCTAAAGCAGCGTTAGTATAATTAAACTCACCCGTATTTTTATCAATGGCGTAATAGCGTGATTTAATACCATTGCTGCGTAATATTACCGATTTTGCTCTAGATTTTTTGCCCGAAATTTTACCAATTATATCTTCCATTTCAGCATTAGACACTTTTTCGTTTGGAAGAAATGCTGAAATACTATTGATGAAAACGCGTTTTCCCATGGTTTTCTACTCTCCTGATGGTTGTGCGTAATAAGCTTTTTGTTTCGCTATTTTTGTTTTAAAAACTGGGGATATTAATTTAATGATTAAGGCGGTAATAGGTACAATAGTGACAATTAAAGTCAGCAAAAACATAAAATAAAAACATAAACCAACATCTCTTCTAATAGAATTTTGTGGGCCTAGTAGCATTAACAATTTGCCCCATACTTTAAAGCTTCTGTGTCCAATTTTTTCACTCATAATTAATTTTTCATTAATTTTTACAGCAGACAAATTTGTCATCATAGGCTCTGAAATTTTACTATGGTTTTCGCTTAACCGTTTATGTAGTGCTACGCCAAAACGCTGTGCTTGCGCAATTTCCTGATCTGAGACTCCCGCTTTAGGCACCCAAGATACAGGCTTTTTATTACCCGTTAGCATCCACAAAGGTGTAGCTAAAAAACTAAAACCAGCTCCGCATTCATCTGTTAGCACAATATTGTCAACCAAATTAGCATTTAACTTGGCTAATAGCGCTTTCATTTTTTCTTGAGCCGTTAACCACATTCCTCGGCAACCAATAACGGTCATAACGGGGGTGTCTTGAAAAAGTATTTTAGCTTGTTCTGATTGTAAAAAGCTTGATATAGGCAATGAAGGTGATAAAAACCACACTTGGTAAGATAAAACAATCAAATCGTAAGGCTCATTAATAGCATCGGTCGCACCGTCAAAACGACTATCAATACGACTGTGTATGGTCACTTTATCTAGCTCTATTTCCTTCATATAAACCGACTCTGGCATTACTTGAAAGAATTTAAAAAATGACCAAGGAAAAGGAAATTTAACTTTGGACTGAATGGCAAGTGAATCAATTTGGATATGCTCATCATTAAGCAAAGGTTCCATTATTGAGTCTACTATTTTAGTTAACTGACCCGTTTGAGAGTAGCTAACAACAAGGATTTTTCGCACCAACAACCACCATAATTGCTCATTAAATTTAAGTCGCGTATCATACCAAAGTCACTTCTAAATAAAAACAAACTCATGACTAAGTTCATAATAACCATCCTCCTTTTTAGCATTGCTTTATATTCAAACCCATCCTTTTCGCTTGCATTAACCGTTAAAGTAGAAAAAATAAAAAATATCGATCCAAAGATAGTGATGGAAGTGTATTTATTAACTGATACAAACTCTCAAGATTGGCAAGGTCTTCATTTAATTGATAAAAAAATTACTGAATCCGATACCAACAATCAAGATATTATTTTTACTGGGCTGCAAGAAGGTAATTATGCCATAAGACTATTTCAAGATATGAACAACAATGACATGCTTGATAGATCGTCTAATAATATACCCTTAGAGCCTGTGGGTTTCTCAAATAATCCCAGTTTATTTGGGGGTGAACCAACCCCCGAAGATAGTGCCTTTGTATTAATCAAAGATCAGAGCATTACCATAAACCTTAAACACAGAAAACCCAAAAAAAGACGTAAAAAACGCCCGTAACAAACTAACTATCAAAATAAACTTAGCTAAAGATTCTTACTTCTGTTGAAATTCATCTAAAATTTTCTGAAAATTAACGCTATCAATAATGTAAGGTGTTGTATTCAAAGATAATGACCGACTTGCCGATAATGCATAATTACGAAGTTTTTTGTTACTCACTTGGTTAGCAACCTTCTGTAAGAGTGTTTTATAACGCCCATTTTTACTTTCACCTAAGGTTCGGCAAATCCATGCGAGCACGTCTATTTTTTTATTATCTAAATTATAGGCATACATCTCAGCTAAAAACTGCCCTAGTGCATCATATACCTCTATCTCTGCTGCTCCAATTTTCTTCACTTTGCTTATGTGCTGAGCAATATACTTAATTGTTTGCCATTCACCTTTAGCAATAGCAAATATTTGCCTTTGATTAGCAGTAAGTGAGGCTTTGGGAATTAATTTTTCGTTTTCCCCCCGTTCAAGTAAGTACTTACTACTTGCATTAGTTTTACTTTCTAAGGTGGCTGTACTTTCACTTATTACAGCCAATTGTGCGGTATTAAGTAAATTTTGATAGGCTTTATTTGCATATTTTTTTAATTTTTTATGTGCGACTTTGCTTTGGTATATGCTTTGCAAAAGTGGCATATATTGGCTATCACTCGTTGCCCCCAACGCTCGACATCCCCATGACAAAGCATCAATACGATTTGTAGGCGCAGTTTCGTACTCTTGTTTAATAATATTAGCCAATAAACGTAAATTTTCTGCCGTATTTTGCTTACCTGTTGTCATCAGTTTCGCTGCTTGCCTAAGCTGCTTAGTGTTACCTGATATAAGTAAGCTATGCACATCATTTTGCGCATAAGTGATATTACAAAATAGTCCTAAAAAAGCGGTTACCAGTAAAACAATTTTAATGTTCATCATATGGTTGAAAGCCAAAATAGACACAATAACTCCCCGCGAGATACTAGCCTCTAAACGTGGGTTAGTTTTACAAACCAGAGCCATAATATATGTATCAACAATAATATTTTACTGTCGGCGAATAATATCTATTAGATCACAGACAAAAACAGGCTTCAAGCTTAAAAAACAATCAATGGGTGAAATATGAGCATAATAACGAGTAATAACTAGGACATTGTCGGAGTTGAGGCGCTTGTTAGCTGCCGCCTAAACTAATAATGGTAGCAACAGGAAATTATAGTTAAATACGAATCAGATACGGCATAAACTAAACGATTAGTTTCATCTATTCGTCTAGACCAAAAGCTCGATAAATTTTCTTTTAGTGACTCAGGTTTACCAACACCTTCAAATGGTGAACGCTTGGTATCATTAATTAATTTATTAATACGTTTAAGAGTCTTCTTATCTTGGCTTTGCCAGTATACATAATCACTCCAAGCTTCATCAGTCCATGCAAGTTGCCTAGTCATCAATTAAATCTCTAGACTGCACCTTTCCTGAATTATACTGTTCTATTGATTTAGATAAATGTGCAGCGTTAGCTGGAGATTTAAGTAAATGAACAGTTTCCATAAGACTGTTGTAATGATCCATAGACATTACTACTGCATCTTCTGCATCTCTGCGAGTTATAACGGTGTAGTCAACATCGTTCACAACATGATCTAATACCGATTTAAGCCCATTTCTTGCTTCAGTAAAAGACACTATTCTCATAATTAACTCACTTTAAGTTGTACAACTAATAAGACAAGTTTAACTAAAAAGAGGTACATGTGCAATGTTTAGTACAAGTTATATTGAAGCAGCAACGCCGCATTAAAGTGTGAGCGGCGCTTGGTTATACTTGAGCGAAGCGAAAACGCCAAGCGTTGCGAATCACTCTTAAATGCTTTATTAGCACTCTGATTTTAAACTGTATAGTTGAATTTTTTGAAGACCTTTACTCATTAAAACTATCACGACAGAGCCAATCAAGACAGGTGTAACTAAGAATGACCAACTATGTCCTGCCAACATAATTAGAATTGGATTCGCTCCTGCCGGTGGATGCGTTGTTTTAGATACCAACATGCATGTAACCCCTAACCCTGTCGCAATAGCCAAACTTATTGGTGTTACGCCTACATATTGGGAAAATATTATACCAATACTAGCTGTAACTAAATGACCAAAAATTACATTTTTGGGTTGAGCCAGTGGGCTCTGTGGTAAACCAAAAACTAATACTGCTGTTGCCCCAAATGGAGCCATTACCAAAGCTGCACTTTCCACATTAGCTTCTACCATCAAAAGAAGACCAAGTGCAATTGAAGCCCCAACTCCTGCTACTAAAGCAGACACATAATGATTCATACAAACCTCACAATTAAAAGTAGAACAACTTGTCTACCTTTAATTGTAGACAGGTTGTTCTACCTTTGTCAATATACGTAAAACCGACTTTGAGGTGTTTTATGAGCAAAAAACGAGACTTACTATTAAATACAGCATTAGAACTTTTTTACCGACACGGTATTAATTCCATTGGAATCAATGAAGTAATCAAGGTTTCTGGTGTGGCTAAGAAGACGCTATACAGCCACTTCAACAGCAAAGAAGATCTGGTACTTAAGACTTTAGAGAAAAGACACCTTACCTTTGTGCAATGGCTTGAAGCTAAGCTTGAAAACACAGCCAATAATAATGAGTTGATTGACACACTATTTCGTTCTTTAGAGAGTTGGTTTGATGGTGATGAGCCTGAACTAGGCGATTTTAACGGTTGTTTCTTTATAAACACTTCGGCGGAATTCCACGACGCTAAAAGTGAAATATCTACCTATTGTCGCTTCCACAAAGCGCAAGTACGCCAATTAATACAAAGCAAGCTAAGTGGGAATTCAGAAGATTTACTCAATGCGATATGTTTATTAAAAGAAGGGGCAATTACAACTGCTTATATGACAGGTGCAAGTTCTGAAGTGATAGAGAACAGTGTGAAAATTTTGCGACGCCTTGTTATGTGCTGATTCTCAAAACTAATTTCCTTACACCAATTAAAACACCGCCAAATGAAATTGGAAAGAGTATTAATACAAAGATTAGTGTATCAATATTAGAGACATCCATACCTGGACTTCCAATAACAGCGAGAGTATTTATTAACAGCAACACTAAACTCGATTGAAGGAAGCCCTTGTAACCAATAAAGCCCGCAAACAACAACATAATAAATGAAACACCTATCGCTGGAGTAAAAGGTGCAGCTGCTAGCAACATACAAATAAAAGAAAGTACAATAGAAAATCCGATTGCTACTTTGAACATTGAAACCTCCATGGCACATAACGAGCCTGTAGAATTTCTCTTTTTGAAAAAACAGGCACAAAAATTATTAAAAATTAAGCCTCAAAACAGTTTGCTAAAATATGAAACGAAGTGGCACCGAGAAAACTGTTACGAATCCGACTTTATTGCCTTGTTATAACTCAATATTATCAGAATTTAACAGCTGACGACTATTGCGTAAAGTTAGTATTTTAATCTTCTTTTCAATTTTATAGATAATGCGATAACTACCAAATATGACTTCACGATAGTTTGCTCCTAATAACTCTGGAACTTCTCGGCCTATTTCAGGTTGAGTAGAAAGTAAATCTGTGCGGTCGAAAATGTCGTTTACCCATTTATCAGCTGCCAATGGTTTATCAAGAGCAATATACTTAGCAGCTGCCTCCAGTTTTTCTAGCGCTAGAGGAGACCAAATTACTTTCAACGCTTAATACTCTGTAATATTCTTTCGCGAGCATCTGAATTAGAAACACCTAAACCAGCATTAAGTTGAGCTTCTGCTTTTTGCACTTCTTCAAGTAATTCGATCTTTTCTTGCATAGATTCATATTCAGCTACATCAACAACAACGGCTACACCTTTTCCTCTTTGGGTAATAACTATCGGTCTTCTTGTTTCATTAACCTGACGTATAAATGATGCCGCTCCAGCCCTAAAATCTGAAAGCGGCTGAATATCTTGATCAAAATGAAGTCTACTCATAATAACACCTCTAGTTGTACTTTATATGGTACAAAGTATAGTTAAAATCTGTAGGCAGCACAAGAGTTTGATTTTGAGTTATAACGAGCCTGTAGAATTTCTCTTTTTGAAAAAACAGGTACAAAAAATATTCAAAATTAAGCCTCAAAACACGTTGCTACGTGAAATCTGAGACAATAATACATTAAAACTTGCCTTTTAGAGACTCTGTGAACATAAATTTAACCCGTGATTTTCTACTTTGGAGAAATTCTACAGCCTCAACGCTTTGCTATGAGGCCAAAATGGTTGGCTTGCTTTTTTGCGTTACTTTGCAAAAAACGAGTAGACTGTTTTAGTCCTTTTGAGCAACTGTGTTGAACGAAGCCGCTACGCGGCAGAGTAGTATTTTACTAACCGTCCATACTCAATAATAACATCGCCATGGTGGCGATGTTCTTTATTGGAGTATACCCTCATGAATAAATTACAAGCACAACGCTATCATTACCTTTATGAACAACA